>NZ_JBHWWZ010000027.1:0-68876 GCF_042730275.1 Rhodococcus sp. NPDC060086 | reverse complement strand
GGGGATCCGAGCCCGGAATCCCCGGGCTCGGATCCACACTGTGCGGTCTATGAGGAGAGATGCGCAGCCGAGTAGGCGTCCTTGATCGCGTCGAGCGCGCTGGTGCAGGGGATGTCGGCCTTGCGAACCTCGGCGACCACCTCCGCCTGGTCGGCGAGGACGCTGCTGGCCGCAACCGCCCAGACGACCTTGCCCGGGTCGAACTTGCGAGTGGAAACCCAGCCGCGCTGCGGAGCAAGTTCGCGCAGTGTGCTCCAGTGCGCGACCTCCGTCGCATCCGGACGTCCGATGAACAGCAACTGGTCGTGTGCCACGAGGAACCCCTTTGTTCTACATGCCTCGATAGGGGTGTCGTCCAGTGTGTTCTTTTCGTTACATTGCGCTCGGGCGAAAAATGTGTCTTGGTCAGAACCCGGCCGATGCCCTGGTCGGCACAGCGCCGGCAGGCGGCGTCCTACTGCAGGGCCTTCCTCAGTTCCTCGACGACCACGGTGACGGGTTCGGCACCGTCGGCGGTCGGGATGTCGCTGTTGACTGCCACGACGAGCACGGTCTGTGTCTCGGGCAGATAGCCCACATACGTGTTGTAACCGGGCAGTTCACCGGTGTGCCCGACCCAGCCGTCCTCGATGCCGAGACCGAGCCCGTACGCGCGTTGCGGGGTAGCGGGCGGAAGGTTGTACTGGAACGAGTCCAGCCGCAGCCGTTGGGCTTCCGGTGTCAGGATGCCCTGTCCGGTGCCGAGCGCCCGCCCCCAGATCTCGAGGTCGTCGACGGTGGAGGTGACGGCGCCTGCCGACCACGCCCAGGACGGGTTCCAGTCGGTGGCGTTCGCGGTCTGTCCTTCCGGTTGTCCTTGCTCGGTGACGCCCTGCAGCCGCGGGGACGGGAGCGACGCGTCGGTGGGGAAAGTCGTCTGCATCGCACCGAGAGGCCCGAACAGGTTCTCTTGGAAATAGTCGCCGAGGGACTGGCCACTGACCTCCTCGATCACCAGACCGAGGGCGATGGTGTTGGAATTGGAGTACTCGAACTTCTCACCCGGCGCGAAGTTGGGCGGGTCGCCCCGCACGAGATCCAGTAGCTGCTCGGGCGTCCATTCGGCTGTCGGGTCGGCGAACACCTTCTGCTGGAACTCGTCGTCGAACGTGTAGCTGGGGATACCGCTGGTCATGGCCGCAAGCTGTCCGAGAGTGGCGGTATCGCCGTTCGGCAGGCCCGGAACATATCGACCGACGGGGTCGTCGAGCGACAGTAGATTCCCGTCCATCAACTGCAACAGTGCGGTGACGGTCATCGTCTTGGTGACGCTGCCGATGCGTGTGTGGTCGATCGGCTCGGGCAACGCCGCCTCGTCTCCGCCCGCGCTGCCTGCCGCACCGGTCCATTCGCCGTCCGGACTCGCGACACGTGCGACGACGCCGGGAAACCCGACCTCGGAATGCACTCGGTCGAGCACACTCTGCAGATCGGCGCCGAATCCGGATTCGGTGGTCGTCGCAGTGTCGGGAACCGTGGGTTCGCCGGTCGCGGGGTCGGTCGAGTCGTCGCTGCCGCATGCCGTGGCGAATACGAGGAGTGCCGCGGTCAACGCGACTGTCAGCCGACGCATGAGTGCCTCCGAAGGAACGGCCTTCGACTCAGTATCCGCCGTACGGTGGGGAAGATCGGTGGAATGCGGAAACCGCTACTGTTCCGCCCTGCGCTCTGCCCGCGACCGCACGCGCCGCACGACCGCCCAGATGACGGCTACCGCGACCACTGCGATGACGACATATTGCAGTGTTTCTGCATAGGGCTCGACTCGGTACCAGTTCTCGCCCAGTTGATACCCGGCGATCACGAAGATGCTGTTCCAGATGAGGCTGCCCGCGGTGGTGAAGGCGAGAAACTGCCAGATCGGCATACGCGTCACCCCGGCAGGAATCGAGATGAGACTGCGGAAGATGGGCACCATCCGGC
Organism: Rhodococcus sp. NPDC060086; assembly: GCF_042730275.1. Classification (NCBI taxonomy): domain Bacteria; kingdom Bacillati; phylum Actinomycetota; class Actinomycetes; order Mycobacteriales; family Nocardiaceae; genus Rhodococcus; species Rhodococcus sp. NPDC060086. Next base: position 66,914 of record NZ_JBHWWZ010000027.1, on the reverse strand, counting down.
CGAAGAACACCGCTTTGCGTCCGTGTCGCCGGAACCAGGCGGTGGTCCGATCCAGATCGTCCACGTCGACCAGAGGGAGCCGGTCCACCACGCGACGTATCCGTGTCTCGCCCACCCAGCGTCCGAGCGAGTAGAGCCCCAGTGCTCCCACGACGGATCCGAGCGTGGTCCAGAACAGTGCACCGACCAGAGTGAAGCTGCCGAGGCTCGCGGCGAAGCCCGCGAGCGGGAGGATCACCTCGCTGGGCAGCGGCGGAAAGAAGTTCTCGAGCGCGATCGCGATGCCTGCCCCGATACCGCCGAGTCGATCCATCAGGTCCAGTGCCCAACCGGCGAGTCCGTCGGTGGGGGCAGCGGCGGCATCTCGAACGCTCATCACACTCACGATAGGACGGAGGCAGCCATCCCACCGCAACGGGTGGCGCCGGTGAGGTCGAATCGTCGACCAATTTCGTCTCATAGCGGGCAAACCCGGCCGAGCGCAGGAGAAATGTCCGGATGGGGGCGTCGATCTGCTCGACACCGAACTCGACGCACTGGAGCGAGCTTTCGAATAGCCCGGTACGCGGCTGGCAAACTGGGCCCAGTGAAGGCGGCAACCAGAACCAAGGTCAGAGGACCACTTCAACCACCCGAGCTCGCTGCTGCAGCGATCTTCGGCGCGCTCACCGCGGTCTTGTCGGTGGTCGCGGGTTTGATTCCGGTCGGGGTCGCGCAAGTGCTGGTCGCGCTGCCCGTCGCGTTCCTCGCCGTCACCGGCCGTGTCCGCACGGTCATTGCTGCCACCACGGCGGCGGCTGTCGTCGCGCTGATCGCGGGTGGGCCGTTCGCGGTCGCGGCGGTGGTGCTGCTCGCCGCGATCGGCACCCTGGTGGGGTTCGCGCAACGCCGCTGGGGACGATCGGCGGTGTTCGTCATCTTCGCCTGCTCGGTGCCGATGGGTGTGGCGGTGGCTGCGGCCGTGGTCGGGCTGCTGGTCGTGTTCGAGCAGACCCGTGTCCTGCTGCTCGAGGCACTGGTCAACACCATGCGCGGGATGCTGACCGCGTTCGAGGCTGCCGGATCGGATCCGGAGCTGAGCCGTGTGGTGAACGAGACCATCGATTTCCTCGTGACCTATTGGTGGCTGTGGATCGGTAGCGCCGTCGTTCTCGGAGTGGTGGGGACGGCACTGCTGTCGTTCGGGATCTTCGCCTCCGTGGCACAGCGCAGCACTTGGCCGCGGCAGCAGGTGGGGTGGCCGGCCCGGATCACCGAGTGCGAGCCCGGCCCGCTGCCCGTGAAGTTGCACTCCGTCTCCTACCGCTACCCGAACGCGACCAGTGACGCGCTGAGCGAGGTCGACCTGACGATCACCGAAGGCGAGTTCGTCGCGGTGGTCGGTGCCAACGGCTCGGGCAAATCGACGCTCGCTCGCATCCTGGCCGGTCTCGACCCCACCTCGGGATTCGTCGATCGACCCGGACCGGTAGGACTCGGCTCCCCGGACGGCACCGTGCTGGTCTTCCAGCACCCGGAAGCCCAGGTGCTCGGACGGACGGTCGGTGAGGACCTGCGCTGGGGAACGACCGGCGACATCGATATCGACATCCTGCTCGATCGCGTCGGACTCGAGGGCATGGCCGACCGTGCCACCGAAGACCTCTCCGGTGGTCAGCAGCAACGACTGGCCTTGGCCGCCGCGCTCGTGCGCACGCCGAAGCTGCTCATCGCCGACGAGATCACCGCGATGGTCGACGCCGACAGCCGCACCGCGCTCATTGCCGTGCTCGCGGACATCGCCGCCAGCGGCACCACCGTCGTGCTCATCACCCACCTCGACGACGAAGCCGCACGCGCCGATCGTGTCGTGCACCTGGAGCGGGGACGCATCGTCGACCCGCCTGCACGCGAGCAACGTCGTGATGCGGTCACAGCCGCACCGCCGTCGAAGTGGCTCCCCGTACTCGAGCTCCGCGACGTCACCCACACGTATGCGGATCGCACCCCATGGGCACACACCGCGCTGCGCAACGTGACGCTGACCGTCGGCCGCGGGGAAGGGATAGTGGTGGTCGGTGCCAACGGATCGGGAAAGACCACCCTCGCGTGGACCATCGCGGGTCTCCTACGACCCACGAGCGGAACATGCACCGTGCACGACACTCCGACCGCCGACGTGAGGGGAGAGGTCGGACTCGTGTTCCAGCAGGCGCGATTGCAACTGCAGCGACCCACTGTCGCGCGGGAGGTCTCGGAGGTCGCAGGCCTGCCCCGCACCGACCACCAGTACGTCGCCGCTGTTCTGAAGCGGGTGGGTTTGGGCGTCGACCTCGCGGTTCGCCCCATCGACCAGCTCAGCGGCGGCGAGATGCGACGTGTCGCGATCGCGGCGCAACTGTCGCGGGCGCCGCGTGTGCTGGTACTCGACGAACCCCTCGCCGGGCTCGACACTGCAGGCCGACGCGAACTGATCTCGATCCTCGTGTACCTGCGGACCGTCGAACACGTCACGATCATCGTCATTTCCCACGATCTGCACGGCATGGAAGAGGTGTGCTCGCGCACCGTGGTACTCGAGGACGGCACCGTCGTCGACGACGGAACGAAGGCGGTCGCGTGATGAAGAAGCAACGCCAGCGTCGCCCCTTGATTCTGCTGCGGCCGGTCCCGCGAGAGACCCCGCTGCACCGCGTGTGGGCGGGCACGAAAGTGATTGCTGCCGCAGTGCTGTCGGTGGTGGTCAGCTTCCAGCCGTCGTGGACCGGGCTCGGCGTCATCGTTGCCGTGCTCCTCGCAGGTGTACTCGTCGCACGGATTCCACGTGGAGTGGTGCCGACCGTCCCGTGGTGGGTGTTCGCGTTCATCGCATTCTTCGGTGTCATCAATGCGGTCGGCGGGGGCATCGATGCCTACATTCGGGCAACGCTGCTCGGGATCTCTCTGCTGGCCCTTGCGTCGCTCGTGGGGTGGACCACGCGGTTGTCGGACCTCGTCGACGCACTGCCCGTGCTGCTCGCGCCGCTGCGTCTGGTGCGTATCCCCGTCGACGAATGGGTGACCACCTGCGCGCTGGCTTTACGGGTGCTGCCGTCGATACGGGGAGAGCTCCGCATGTTGTTCGCGGCGCGACGACTGCGTGGCCGTGCAGGCCTGCCGTCGCCGCGCGGCTCATGGAACGAAATCATCGATGCGGTGGGCGCGGTGGCGTCGGTGTCGATGCGCCAGGCGCGCGACCTCGGCGACGCGCTGTCGGTGCGCGGCCCGCGACCCGTTGCGCGCGCGTGGCCGCGACTCGGCGTGGGCGACCTGGTGGTGGTGCTCGTCGTCGTCGCGGCGTGTGTCGCCGTGTCGTTGGTGGGGTGAACTCTCGAGGTAGTGCCTAGGAACAGCGAGAGCGGAGTGTCGCGGCGCCCGGTCCGGTGAGGTCGTCGCAGTAGAGGGCGCGGCCGGCCATCGCCATCGTCAACGCCAATGTCGGGCCGCTGACCTCGGGACCGTTGCCTGCGGTGAACTCGCTGTCGGTGGCTGTGAGTCGGAGTCCTTCGGCGGCGCTCTTACTGTTCACCGCGAAGTCCTTCCGTGCATAGAAGCGCGCGACCTCTGCGATCACCTCGACGGGCGGCGTGTGGGATATGTCGAGCGGACGCCGGATGTCCTGTGCGTGCACGATCACCTCACCCAGCCACGCCTCGGTCGGTCCGAACGGCGCCGTGGTGCTGGTGAGCACGCGTCGAAAGTTCGCGAGCGTGTCGTCGGGTGTGGGGCCGAGGTGCTCTGTGAGTCGTCGTGCGTTGTGCAGGTCGGTATCGAAACGGGCGCCGACCACACTTCTGATCCACTTCAGTGGTCCGACGGTCGCAACAGCGGTGAGGTGCGCGACGACCTGTTCGACGCTCCATGCGCCACACAGCGAGCGGTGTGCCCACTGGTCGGAGTTCAGGTCGGCGAGGTCGTTCGCCAGGACGGCACGTTCGGTGTGGACAAGGGTCCAGAGACGATCGCGGTCGGTCACCCGGGTCACGATATCGGGCTGCGCGGCGGATGTCCGGCGGTAGCGTGAGCGATGTGCACTGGGTATTGCACGTCGACCTCGACGAGTTCCTCGCGGCCGTCGAAGTGCTCCGGAACCCTGACCTCGCCGGAAAGCCCGTGGTGGTCGGTGGTCGCGGCGACCCCACCGAACGCGGTGTGGTGTCGACCGCCTCCTACGCGGCCCGCGCATTCGGGGTGCGGTCGGGCATGCCGCTGCGTGTCGCCGCCCGGAAGATTCCCGACGCGGTGTTTCTGCCTGTCGACGCCGATGTCTACAACGCGGTGTCGCAGCAGGTGATGGATACGCTGCGCGGGCTGGGTGTCACGGTGGAGGTGCTCGGGTGGGACGAGGCGTTTCTCGGTGTGGAGACCGATGACCCCGATGAGTTCGCCGCACTCGTGCGGCGGTCGGTGCTCGACGCAACGAGACTGCACTGTTCGGTGGGGATCGGTGACAACAGGCTGCGCGCGAAGATCGCGACAGGGTTCGGCAAACCTCAGGGCCAATTCACCTTGACTCGCGACAACTGGTTCGCGGTGATGGGAGACCTGGGTGCAGGCGCGCTATGGGGCATCGGATCGAAGACTGCAAAGAAGTTGGATGCCTTGGGAATTCGCACGGTACGTGAACTGGCTGCAGCTTCTGTCGACGACATGGCATCGAGATTCGGGCCGAAGACCGGGCCGTGGCTCGTCGGACTGGGGAGAGGCGCGGGGAGCGCCGAAGTATCCGACGAGCCATGGGTGGCGCGGTCGCACAGCCGCGAAATGACGTTCCAGCACAACCTCACCGACTGGCTCGAGGTCGCCGAGCATGTGCGGCGGTTGGCCGAGCGGGTCACCGAGGACATCCGAGCCGAGCACAGGCCGGGTGTTCGGGTGGAGGTGAAGGTTCGGTACGCACCGTTCACCACCCACACCACCAGCCACGCGCTGCCGGATCCGACGTCGGATCCTTCGGTGATCTCCGCGGCAGCGGTGTCGCTGCTCGAACGGTTCGATCAGGAAAGGCAGGTGCGGCTGGTGGGAGTGCGGGTGGAGATGGTGGACGGCCGGTAGCTACCTCGCGGCGCCGTAGAACCGGTCGACACGCACCCGCAATAGCAGACGCTGTTCGGCGACCATGGCGGCGCGGAACTCGTCCCAATCGGGATGCTCACCCTGGACCTTGCGGTACAGCGCGACGAGTTGTTCGGTCGCGTCGTCGTTCGGAGTGCGCGCCACGTCGGACAGTTCGGCGTTGCCTTCGGCGACGGCGTACGACCAGCCGTCGTCGGAGTCCTTGAACAGACTCACGCGGGAGTCGCGGCGCATGTTCTTCGTCTTCGCGCGGGTATCGGTGATCGAGATGGAGAACGTGTGTGTTCGGTGATCGTAGTGATAGAGGATGTTCGAGATCTGCGGTCTTCCCGCGCGTTTGAGAGTGACAAGCGCGGCGACTCCGGTGTCTCCGAACAGGGCTTCGAGCGTGGACTCATCAGCTGCCATGGGGTCAGGATACTTCGACCGAATGTGGCAGTCATGCAGTCGAAGTCACCGAAGGTGAAATTCGGTAAGGGTGAAGGGTCTACGCTCGAATGAGGGTCGGGGCCCTATTGTCGTGACATCGAGGCAGCCATGGCTGACAACACTGTGAACAATCCCGCTCCAACTCAGGGGAAGGGGGCGGGGTCGTCGATCATCGGCAAGGTGCTCGACGGACCGTTGACCGGTCTCGCTCCCTGGATCTTCCTCGCTATTTTCGAAGGCCCCGGCAGTACTGGTTGGGTGTCCGCGGTGGCGCTCGCCATCTCGGTGTTCTTCGTCGTGGCCGACCGGATCCGCGGAAGACAACTCAAGCTTCTCGGAATCGTCGACGTCCTCTTTTTCGCCGGCCTGTTCATCGTGCACTTCTTCCTGACCGTCGACGGACAGGTGTGGCTGGAGAAATGGATCGGTGAGATCTCGAACATCACTCTGGTGATCATTGCCGTCGGGTCGATTCTGATCCGGATGCCCTTCACCCTCCAGTACGCACGCGACATGGTCGATCCGCAATTCTGGAACTCTCCGATATTCGTGCGGACCAACTACATCATCACCGGCGTATGGGCGCTCGCCTTCGCGGTTGCCGCGGCTGCTGGGTGGTACGGCGACGCCGTTCTCGACGACAACAACAACATCTGGACGGGATGGGTATTGCAGACCGGGGCGATGCTGTGCGCCATCAAGTTCACCAGCTGGTATCCCGACCGTGTCCACGAGAAGGCGCACGCCGAGTATCTGGAATCCCTACCCGAGAACGCGGGGCAGGAACCGGCCGGCGGAAATCCTTGACACACTCAGATGCCGTATTTTTCGGCAAATGCCGCGGGTGTCATGCCGACGACCTTCGCGAAGTCGCGCACGAAATGCGGTTGATCCGCGTACCCGAGCAGCGCGGCCATCTCCGCGAGAGGGATCGCGCGTTCGCGTAGGCGGCCCGCCGCTTCCTGAAGGCGGCGTCGTTGGATCAACCATTTCGGTGTCAACCCGATCCTGCGGTGAACGAGTCGCTGTAGTGCCCGCTCCGACATTCCGAACTCGTCGCGTACCTGTTCGACGCGCAGGACGTCGGGATTGTCTTCGACGAACGCGACGACCCGATTGATCAGCAGGCCCTCGTCGTCGATCGACGCGAACGGACGAAGCGCCTCGTCGAACAGGTCCATCGCGGCGCGATGCGACTCGGGAGCGCGAGGAGCGCTCGCCATCGCAGTACGGATACTGCGGGTGAGGAGGAGGCCTTCTTCTCCGAAGACGTCGGTGAGGTCGGCGAACCGGTCGGTGAACGCCGCGACCGGTCTGTGTGTGAGCAGATGACCCGCGGCCGGCGTGAACATCACCCCGACCGCCCATCCATCGCCTGTGAGTGTGGTGCGGGACAGTCCTGACGTGATCCCGTAGAAGCGCGCATAATCCTGTGCCACCACCGCCAGACACACCGGATACTGCAGAACCCGCTGGACGGAGTCCTCACCTTCGGGCACAGACCACACCGGAATCCAGTACCGACGCATCAACGCGGTGAGCTCGGACGCGGCCGGATACCGGAAGACCTTGCTGGTCGTGTCGATCGGATCGTTCAGATGGGCGCGCTCGATCGGCTGCTGTTCCGGATCTTCTCCGGTGTCGGGTTTCATCAATACCGCACCCCTCGCGCGGGAATATCGTCAGAACATGAGTACAGCTTCCATCAATACAACAGCACTCCGACACCGAGACGCGAATGCGCCCCTGACCGACGTCATCGACGCGGTCGACGCCGAAGCGTGGAACAAGCAGTCACCATGCGAGGGCTGGACCGCGCGCGACGTCGTCGCCCACATCGTCGACACTCAACGGGAATTCCTCATCGGCCGCGGACTGGACGTCGGTGAACGCCCCGACCTCGACGACCCGGCAGTGGGGTGGCGTGAGCACACCGGACGAGTCGCGACGCTGCTGACCGACGACACACTCGTCGACGCCCCGTACGAGGGATATTTCGGACCCACGACGCTCGGTGCGACGTTCGAGCAGTTCTACATCTGGGATCTGCTCGTACATCGGTGGGACATCGCGCAGAGCGCCGGGATTCCTGCGGCCTTCACGGATGCCGAACTCGACCGGATGGAAGCCGGCGCCGACAGCTTCGGCGACGCCCTTTACATGGACAGTGTGTGCAAGTCCGGGGTGGAGGCAGCGTCCGACGATCGGCAGTCGCGGATCCTGGCCCGTTTGGGACGCCGAGCAGAGGGATGACGCATATCGTCGGCCTATGACCGAACGGATCGTCGTTGCCGATGAGGTGCGCGCAGCAGTCGCTGCGGGGACGCCTGTGGTGGCGCTCGAGTCGACGATCTTCACGCACGGTCTGTCTCGTCCGCGGAACATCGAGGTGGCATTCGACGCTGAACGGCTGTTGCGCGAATCGGGTGTCACGCCGGCGACGATCGGCGTCGTCGCCGGCGAGCCCACGATCGGTCTGTCGCACGATCAGATCGAGATGATCGGGGCCGCGGATTCCGGAACGGTGAAGACCGGGATCCGCGACCTGCCGCTGGCTGCGGCGAAAGGTCTGCACGGCGGGACGACGGTGGCGTCGACCGCCTGGCTCGCACGTCGCGCGGGGATTGCCGTGTTCGCGACCGGGGGGCTCGGGGGTGTCCACCGTGGCGCGGCATCGACGTTCGATGAGAGTGCAGATCTTGTTGCGCTGTCGTCGATTCCGATTCTCATCGTCAACTCGGGAGTGAAGTCGATCCTCGACGTGCCCGCAACCCTCGAACGCTTCGAGACACTTGGCGTGATCGTGCTGGGATATCGCACCCCCCGGTTCCCGGGCTTCTATGTGCGCGACAGCGGATGTGTGGTCGATGCGGTCGATTCGCCGGAGGAGGCAGCCGCGGTGGCCCGCGCCCGCGACGATCTGGCGCTGCGGTCGGCGGTGCTCATCGCGAATCCGGTCGCTGTAGACAAGCAGGTCGATCCTGCCCTGCATGATCGCGTCCTTGCCGAGGCGGATCGGCAAGCGGCAGACGCGGGTATTCGGGGCAAAGACCTGACGCCGTTCCTGCTCGACCACATGCACCGCAGCACCGAGGGCGCCACGCTCGACACGAACGTTGCGGTGTATCTGGGGAACGTGCAGGTGGCGGCGGAGATCGCGACAGTCCTCGCACGTGTGTCCTGATAACTCGGGCCACTTTTGGTGGAATAGTGCCCGCTCAGCGGAGAAAATCCCACCGAAGTTGCGCGAGGAACGACGCCGCACTCGGAGGTAGCGGCTCGGCGGTCTTCCGATAGAGCTCGGCAGGTCTACCCGCGCCTTCACGGCTGAACTCGCCGGTTGCTTCGAGACCGTGCGACAGGTGACGGCGGAAGGTGTCCTTAGGGAATCTGCGCCCGTAGATCACCTCGTACAGTCGGCGCAATTCGAGGATGGTGAACTCGTCGCCGATCAATCCGGAGGGATCGACCGCTGTCGCGTAGCGGCGTCGCAGGTCGGCCACGGCGAGGGCGACGATCTCTTCGTGGTCGAACGCGAGTTGTCGGGCATCCGTCACCGGCAAAAGCTGTGCTCCGGCGGGGAAGCGCTCGACCCGTACTGCTGCACTGTGGGTCATCGACAGCACCCAGCCGCGGTCGTCGCGCTCGGGGTCGTCGAGCATGGCCATCTGGTGGAACTCCACGTCGTCGAGTCCGGCTTTGTCGTGGAGCGCACGACGTGCGGCGTCGGCGAGACGCTCGCCGGGATGCAGGAACGTCCCGGGCAGCGCGCGCCCCCGTGGGTGGTCGACCACCAGCACTTTCACGGTCTCGTCGACGACGGTCAGCACGGCCACGTCGACGGCGACCGAGGGGCGCGGATAGTCGGTGAGGGGCTTGCTCGGAGACCCGGGGTTCTTACTCACGTAGACATTAAATCAAACATGCGCTAATTTCATTAGCGCAACATTGAGCGAAGGGGAGAATGTGGAACTGGACATGCAGCAGAAGGATCGTGTCGCGGGAGTGCTCGTGGCCACTGCAGCAGGTGATGCGCTCGGCGCCGGATACGAGTTCACCTACCCGCGACCGGACACGGTGATCGACATGATCGGCGGAGGGCTCGGCCCGTTCGCTCCGGGGGAGTGGACGGACGACACGTCGATGACCCTCGCGATCGCCGAGATCTCCGCCTCGGGACTGCCGATCGGGTACGGAGACGGACTCGATGCTGTGGCTGCGCAGTTCGTGCGCTGGTACGACACCCGCCCGAAGGATATCGGCAACCAGACTGCCGCCGTGCTCTCGGCGCGACCCGCCTCGGCGGCTGCAATGCGGCAGCGTGCCCGGGGCATTCCGGGACGGAAGGCGGGCAACGGATCTCTCATGCGTACCGCGCCCGTCGGCATCGCCTACCTGGACGACGCCGACGCGTGCGTCGCGGTGGCTGCCGAGATCAGCGCTCTGACCCACGATGATCCGCAGGCCATCGAGGCGTGCAGACTCTGGTCGTACGCGATCCGCCACGCTGTGCTGTACGGAAGCTTCGACGGCGCCCGCATGTATCTCGAGGGTGCGTCCACTGACGTGGCCGAGTATTGGGGAGCGCTCCTCGACGAAGCCGAGAAGGCAGAAACTGCAGCTGTATTCGACAAGAATGGCTGGGTGGTGCACGCACTGCAGGTTGCGTGGTGGGCCATCACCCACACCGACGCATCCGGACCGGGCCACCTCGTCGACGCACTCGAAGCCGCAGTGCGCGCAGGCGGCGACACGGACACCACCGCAGCAATTGCAGGCGGCCTGCTCGGCGCCCGCTGGGGTGCGTCGGCGGTGCCGGAGCGGTGGAAGCAGATGCTGCACGGATGGCCGGGATATCGCGTCGACGACCTCATCGAACTCGCGTCGAAGACGGCAGCGAACATGGCGGGCTAGGAATCCGGATCAGGAGGGAGCCTGATCGTCGGGTTCGACCTTCTCGGTCTGCTCGCGGTCGGTGGGATTCCCCGGCACGCCCTCTTCGTCGCGTTCCTTCTTGACGCTTTCTTCCATGTCGTCGATGAGCTGAGACAGGTTGTCGCCGGTCAGGTCGTTTTCGTGTGCACGTCGATGGGGATCGGACATGGTCTTCCTTTCGTCGTGCGTGCCTTTGCGTAAGACGGTACCCGGCTCGGCGGGGCGGGAAACCGGTCTCACGAACGAGCCGGCGCCTTCCCATCGAGGTACTGCGCGGCGAGGGCCACGGGCATCGGTTCGTGCCGGAGATATCCGCGGGCGAAGTCGGCCGTGCCCTGCGTGATCGCGCGCAGGTCGATCGGGTAGCGGCCGAGTTCGAGCTCGGGCACCTCCGCGCGCAACAGTGCGACGCCCGGACCGGGAGATTCGGTTCCCAGGACCCGGCCGCGCCGCGACGACAGGTCGCTCAGCACTGCCCCGAGATGTTCTTCGGGGACGGTCACCCGCACCGCGGCGACCGGCTCGAGCATCCGCGTCTCACCGTGGGATGCGGCATCGCGGAGCGCCAGGCCGGCGGCTGCCTGGAATGCGGCGTCGGACGAATCCACCGAATGCGCCTTACCGTCGACGAGCGTGACCCGCACATCGACCATCGGATTACTGGTCGCGACACCTTTCGCGGTCTGTGCACGCACACCCTTCTCCACGGACGGGATGAACTGCCGCGGGACCGACCCTCCGACGACGCGGTCCTCGAAGACGACCCCGCTGCCCACGGGGAGGGGTTCGATTTCGAGGTCGCACACCGCATACTGACCGTGTCCTCCGGACTGCTTCACCAGGCGACCGTGCCCCGAAACCGGGGCTGCGAATGTCTCGCGGAGCGGAACGCGATGCTCGACCACGTCGACCTGCACACCGTGCCTGTGGCGGAGTCGGTCGATGACCAACTCGGCGTGCGCCTCGCCGGTGCACCACAGCACCACCTGATTGGTGTCGGGATTCTGTTCTACCCGCACGGCTGGGTCTTCTGCAGTCAGCCGAGACAGGGCCTGGGACAGCTTGTCGTCGTCGGTGCGTGAATGCGCCTCGATCGCCAGGGGTAACAGCGGCTCGGGAATCGGCCACATCGCCAGGTCTGCGGGGTGATCGGAGTCGTGGAGCACGTCGCCGGGGCGCGCGGTCGCCAGCTTGCCCACGCACACGAGATCACCGGCCACTGCCTCGCCGACAGGTCGCTGCTGCTTACCGAACGGATTGGTCAGTGCCGGGATCCGTTCGGCCGAGCGCTCACTGCCTGTGAGCGTGGCCGTCGTGTCCGGTCTCAACGTGCCCGCGTAGACCCGCGCCAGGCTGATCCGGCCCACATACGAATCCCCGGTCACCCGCACGATCTGAGCGACGAGCGGTGCGTGGGGATCGCACGGTGGAGCGCCCCGCAGGCGGTGGGTGGGGGCGGGGAATCCCGTGACGATCAATTCGAGCAGTTCGACCGCGCCGACTCCGCTCTCCGTCGCGGGTACGGCGGGGTGCAGTGCACACGAGAGTATTTCGCGGGTGAGGCCGTCCTGCAGGGACTCCGGATCGAGTTCTTCGCCGGCGACGAACCGTTCCATGAGTGCATCGTCCTGACCGGAGATCGCCTCCACCAGACTCTCGCGCGCGGAGTCGGAGACCGGGCACGGACCCGGCTCACCGTAGCTGCGTCCGGTCAGCAGGCCCATCGACCCGATCGGACGGTCTCCGTCGAAGACCGGATAGAACAACGCACGCACCGTGTCGGGGCCGAGCCCGAAGGCATCGCGGCACTGCTCGAGCAGCTCGTCGTAGCTGTGCCGCGCGATGTCGAGTTTGGTCACGACGATTGCGCGCGGAATCCTCTCCTCGTCGCACTCGCGCCACAACGCGCGCGTCGCTGCAGTGACGGAGTCGGTGGAAGAGACGACGAAGATCGCTGCATCGGCAGCGTGCAGCCCGGCACGGAGTTCGGCGTCGAAATCGGGGTGACCGGGCGTGTCGATCAGATTGATCTTGATGCCCTTCCATTCGAGGGGCAATACCGCCAGCTGCACCGAGCGTCGGTGCTGCTGTTCGATCTCCTCGTAATCGGACACTGTGGTGCCGTCGACCACCCGCCCCGCGCGACCGATCGCGCCCGATGCGAAGGCCAGCGATTCTGCGAGGGTCGTCTTTCCCGTGGCGCTGCACCCGACCAGTGCGACGTTGCGAATGGCGTCCGGCGTTTCCGCCACGGGTGTCTGCCGGGTGCGTGATGCGGTGCGATCGGACATCGACCTGCTCCTCGTGTCGCTTCCGCTCAGTTTAGGCAGCCGCACCCGCTCCGCGGTCGTCTTTGGAACGTCCAAGATCATGGACGGCCGTAAGACACCGCGCGATGTCGGAGTGGCAACGGCTCGGTATCGAGACTCTGGCGGTGCTAACGGGCGGGGTGGTCAGGCCGACCACACCTGTGTCGGGGTACCCACCTTTCGGATCGTCGAAGGAGGCACCCGCCATGCGAGCTCCCTCACGCATCTTCTCTGCACTGGTCGGGGCGACACTGGTCGTCGCTGTGGCCGGTACAGCAGGCGCAGAACCGTCGGAGACGGATACAGCACCCAGCGTCGCCACGACGACCAGCGCGACGACTCCCACCACACCGCCACCCGATGTGGGGATCGAGATGGGGACGGTCGCGATCCGCGCGGCGACACTGTCCGACGATCAGCCGATCGCCGGTGTGTCGGTCGCCGTCGCGCGATGTGAAACCGGGGAGGTCGTCGGTACACCGGCAACGGGTCCTGATGGTACGGCGAGTGTTTCGGCTTCACTCGGATGTTATGTGGCGTCGGCGGCCGGATTCCCCGACGGCTACGATCCTGTGTCGACCGGACCGTGGCAGGTCGATCTCACGGCACCCGGTCAGGTTCGGAACGTGGGGTTCATCTTCGCTCGCTGGACGCCGTCCGGTGAGGGCACGATCGCGGTCCGAGCTCGCCACGTCGATGCCGGGAGCCCCGTCCCCGGTGTGACGTCGTCCGTGCGGTCCTGCGTCGACGACGTGCCTTACGGGTATCTGACCACGGACATGAACGGCAACGCGTCGGCGCAGTTCCCGCTCGGTTGCTACGTAGTGACGGCGACGACGATCCCGGCCGACACGGCACTCGTGTACGGCGGCCCGTTCACTGCGGAACTCGACGACCCCGGTGTGGTCCGCACGGCGGAGTTCACGCTGAACTTCTCGCTGCCACCGGAGCCACCGGAGCCACCGGCGCCGACCGCGCACGGGCGCATCGTCAAGATGGACAGGATCTCCGGAGGGCCTTTGGAGGGAGCAGTTTTCGTGGTGGGCCCCTGTCGGTCGGAGTGGAATCATCGTGAGGTGACCGGACCGGACGGCCAGATCCCGCTTGCGCTCGTCCCCGGGTGCCATGTGGCGAAGGAGATCATCGCTCCCGACGGCTACATCGCAGACACCAGGCCGATCACGTTCGAGGTGACGGAGGAGGACTTCTTCACCGTCCAGGCTCTGAACATGCCCGAGCAGCCAGGACCGATCTTCCGTAACCCTGCGGTGCGCGTTCCCATCCGGTCGATCCCCGCCGGTCCGTTGGAAAGGGGCTGAAATGCGTTCGCGCACAGCCGTAGCAGCGTTGGCTGGGGTGGCTCTCCTCCTCGTCGGAGGCTGTGCCGACGGCGCAGAGGACGCAGCTCCTGCTGCGCCGTCGACACAGCAGGAGCCGGGCAAGCACGACATGCCACCACCGGTGGAGGTGATCGCCGACGATCCGTCCGCGCCGGTCACACTGACGATCGCTGATGAGTCGGCGCCGACCGACCCGGTCGCGACCGACACCGCAGGGGTACTGCTTCCGCCGCAGGATGTGGGGCGCCTGGGGTGGTGGGCGGATTCGTCGCTTCCCGGATCCGGTGCCGGCTCGATCGTGGTGACCGGGCACATCGACGACGTCGCGCAGGGTGACGGTTTCGCGACGCGGTTCGCCGATCTGTCGGAGGGCGATGAGGTGGCCCTGTCTCTCAACGACGGATCGGCGCGGAAATACCGGGTCGACCGGTTACTGAGCGTCGGTAAGGATGACGACCTACCGCTCGACGAACTGAACAGGCTCGACGGCCCCGAAACCCTCGTACTCGTCACGTGCGGGGGAGAGTTCGTCGGACCGCCTTTGGGGTACGCAGACAACGACTTCGTCTTCGCCTCGCCGCTGGCGTAGGCGCTCGGCGCCTGAGTATCGGAACGCGAGTGCTGAACCGGACGCAGGAAAGCCCGTCGGCCCATCGTCGTCCATACCTGGGTCGAATAGGTGATCTCGACGGCGAAAACATACCCGCAGGGATAGTTACTCCACGGAGAAATAACGTATTTCACGAATGAGAATTGCGTTATTGACATTCGAGTATGTGAGTTGCACCATATGGGGGTCGATTGCAGATCGAACGCGCTCGATGTGGTGGGGGGCTACGGGGCAGAGGGGTCGAAACGGCAGAATTTGCGAGAAAGTACGCGGCGAGTGGAATCGATTCTATTTGTCAATGACGCACTCTCCCTCGGGGTTTCCGGGCGCTGTGATTGCCCGGATCATCAGCACGGCCGGAAACGGCCCGGATGAAGGATTCAATATTGAAATTGCACAAGGTGGTTGTGGCGTTCGCGGCTCTCGCAGTGCTCGCAACCGGATGTGGTGGCAGGGGTGGCGCGGAGGAGGTCGACTCCGGGTCGGGACAATCCGACTCGGTGGCGACAGCGAACTTCGGTGACCTGTCCGAGGTGTGCGGTCCGGGCGACGCCTCCACGGCCTCGGCTCAGGGCGTGACGGCCGATTCGATCGAGGTCGGAGTGTTCTCCGACATCGGCTTCACCAAGAACTCCGAATTCGTCGACACCGCGAAGGTCTTCACCTCGTGGTGCAACGAGGCCGGTGGCATCAACGGTCGTGAGCTCGTCGCCAACACGCGCGACTCGAAGCTCATGGAACCGCGGCAGCGGATGATCGAGGCGTGCCGCGACGACTTCGCGCTGGTCGGCGGCGGTGCAGCACTCGACGGACTCAGCGTCCAAACGCGGCTCGAGTGTCTGCTGCCGAGCTTCCCCGCCCAGGCCGTGCAGGAGAAGTCGGCCGGCGCCGACCTGGAGGTTTCGGCATCGCCGTCGAAGATTCCCGGCTACGACAACTACGCCGGAATCCGTACCTGGCTGATGGACGAGGCGTACCCGGAATCCAAGGGTGCGATCGGCATGCTGAACGGTGATGCTGCGGTATCCAAGTTGATCGGCGACATCAACCGCGAGACCCTCGTGGACCTCGGCGCCACCATCGTCTACGACGAGCTGTTCCCGCTGTCCGGGGTGACGGACTGGACTCCGTATGCGCAGGCCATCAAGTCCAGCGGTGTCCGCGGCCTGGTGTTCCTCGGCACATTCGATTCGCTCTCCAAGCTCGAAGAATCCCTCACCAACATGGACTACAAGCTCGACTGGATCGACGCCAACAACAACGCCTACAACGACCAGTTCATTCAGTTGCTCGGCAGGTCGGCGGACTTCCAGAACAACGTCGTCGACCTCAGCGGTGTCGCTCCACTCGAGAGCGATGAGCCCGCCGTGGAGGAACTGAAGGCGCTGTTCGAGGAGTATGCGCCGGGTGCCCAGATCACACTGCCCGCGATGCGTGCGTGGTCGTCCTGGCTGCTCTTCGCGAAGGCCGCCACCGCATGTGGCGACGACTTGACGCGCACGTGTGTCTACGAGACGGCCCGGGAAGAAACCGCATGGACCGGTGGCGGACTCCACGTCGCGAGTGATCTGGCAGAACCGCTTCCGCCGCAGCCCTGCTTCAACGTCGAGCGTGCGACGTCCGAGGGTTGGGAACCCGCAGACTTCGGAGCCGACAACGGCCTGTACCGATGCGATATCCCGGCGCGTGAACTCTCGGATGGAACATCGAGCGCACCGATGACCCTCGCCGACGTCGGCAAGAGCATGAACGATCTCGAATAATGGACCAGTTCATCGCTTTCGGAGTTGTCGGTCTGTCGACGGCAGCCATCTACGCGATCATCAGCAGCGGGCTGGTGGTCACCTACGCCACCACCGGTGTCTTCAACTTCGCGCACGGTGCGACCGGCATGATGGCAGCGTTCGCCTACTGGCAGCTCAGTGTCGGTTGGGGATGGCCGGTATGGCTTGCGCTGCCCGTCATTCTGCTCGTGCTGGCCCCGCTGTTCGGGATACTGGTGGAACTGCTCATGCGGCCCGTCCAGGGGCTCGGCGACGCCGAGAAACTCGTGATGACGATCGCGCTGTTGAGCGGACTCATCGCACTCGCGCGGTGGGTCTGGGCTCCGATGGAGCCGCGGTCGCTGTCCAGTTTCTTCGCAGACCGGGCGCCGTTCCACATCGGTTCGGCGACGGTCAGCTGGCATCAAGCGCTGACGATGGTGATTGCCATCGCGGTGGCGCTCGCGCTCCGCGTCCTGCTGTTCAACACCCGCACCGGCGTCGAGATGCGGGCCACTGTCGACGACCGTGCGCTCGTCGGCCTCACCGGGGCAAATCCGGTGCGGGCCAATCGGGTTGCCTGGGTCGTAGGCACGATGCTCGCCGCTCTCGGCGGTGTGCTGATCGCCTCGATGGTCTCACTCGACGCAATGCAACTGTCGCTGTTGATCGTCAGCGCGTACGCGGCGGCCATCTTCGGCAGATTGACGAGCCTGCCGATGACGTTCGTCGGTGCGGTCGTCGTCGGATGTATGGAGGCATATCTCGCCGGATATCTGCCGCAGAACGACTATCTGCCCGGGCTTCGTCTCGCGGCGCCGGCGATCCTGCTGTTGATCGCACTGCTCATCTTCCCGCATCGGAAACTGCGCGGCCGCGAACGCAATCTCACCCAGGTTCCGGTACCCACTGTGCGGGGCACGTTCGTATTCGCCGTCATCATCGTCGTATTCGGTCTCATGCTGGCGACAGTGCTCGGTGAAGGTGACCTGATCACCTACGGACAGATCTTCGCGTTCGGTGTGATCGCACTGTCGATGGTGCCGCTCATCGGTTATGCGGGTCAGATCTCGCTGGCCCAACTGGGAATCGCGGGGATCGGTGCCGTCGTGTGCGCCAACTTCGGCGCGCAGGGGCAATGGTGGGCGATTCCCCTCGCGATGGTGGTCGCGGGTGCCATCGGTGCGCTCGTGGCGTTACCCGCGCTTCGACTGTCCGGGGTGTATCTGGCCCTGGGCACCGGTGCTATCGCAGTGGTACTCGATCGCTGGATCTTCCCGATGACGTCGTTCGAGATCTTCGGTCGAGAATTCGCCTTCTTCAACATGGGATCAGCAAACTTGGTCGGCCCCAGTCTGTTCGGGTTCCACCTCGACACCACTGCCGAGCTGACGGTATTCGCAGCCGTGTGCCTCGCTCTGGTGACCGCAGGCGTCGCTGCCATTCGGCGAGGGAAGTTGGGGCGGCGCTTGATCGCCTTGCGCGACAGTGAGACCGCCTACGCGACATTCGGTGGCAGCCTGCTGCTCATGAAGACTCTGGTATTCGCGATCTCGGCTGCGATCGCGGGTCTCGGTGGCGCACTGTACGGGATGCAACTGCAAGCGGTGGCGCCCGAACAGTTCAACTTCGTCGCCGGTCTCGGTATCTTCCTGATCGCGGTCGTGGGCGGTCTCGGCGTGGTCGGCAACGGCCTGTTCACCGGCGCGATGATTGCCGGACCGATGAACGCGCTGGTGGCGTTGATACCGGCGACGCAGAATTTCGTGCAGACCCTCCCCGCGCTGGCCGGACTCGCCTACGGGTCGGGGGCGGTCGACGACGGTGTGGTGCCCTCCCTGAGAGAACGATTCGACGGTGCGCTTCGCAATCCGATCGCCATGGGCTCGCTCGCAACAGCGGTCGTCGTGCTGTGGCTGCTGCGGATCGCCGACGTGATCAACGGCTACGTGCTCGTCCTCGGGATCGTGATCGCAGCAGCGGCCGCATTCGGATGGGGTGCGCGTCGCGCGCCCGAGAGCGCCTCGGAACTGGAAATTCCCGTCGAGTGGTGGGGGCTGCAGCGCCCGTGGGACGAGAACGATGAGGAGGTGCTCGATCGTGCCATCACAACTCGAGGTTGAGAACGTCACGGTGGCATTCGGTGGCCGCAGAGCCCTCGACGGGGTCGACCTCCGGGCCGAGCCGGGGCATGTCACCGGACTGATCGGTCCCAACGGGGCGGGAAAGAGCACGCTGTTCGACGTGATCTCCGGTCTGCGCAAGCCGGCGAAGGGGAGCGTTGCCCTCGGCGGCCGGGAGATCACCAGACTCGGCCCCGCGCGCCGCGCGCGACTCGGGATGTCCCGCACCTTCCAACGGCTCGAACTGTTCGGGCGGCTCAGCGTCCGCGACAATCTCCTCGTCGCAGCCGAGATGGGACCCGACCGGAAGCAGGCGACGGCCGTGGTCGACGGACTCCTCGATCGCCTCGATCTTCGTACCATCGCCGACACGACCGCGGATGCGCTGTCCACCGGCATGGGGCGTCTCGTCGAAGTGGGACGCGCACTTGCCGCGCGGCCCAGCGTGCTTCTCTTGGACGAACCCGCCGCCGGCCAGGATCACGAGGAAACCGAGCGCTTCTCCTCGCTGCTGCGCACGGTCGCAGACGACGGAGTGGCGGTCCTGCTCGTCGAGCACGACATGGATCTGGTGATGAAGGTGTGCGATACCGTCCACGTCCTCGACCTCGGAAAGATCATCAGTGTCGGTACCCCGGACGAGATCCGCAGCGACGACCGCGTCATCACGGCCTACCTGGGAGCGTCATGAACCCCATCCTCGAACTCCGCGATGTCTCCGCCGCATACGGAAAGATCACTGTCCTGCGCGGTGTGAACGTCGCCGTGATGCCCGGACAGGTCGTGGCACTGCTCGGTCCCAATGGCGCGGGCAAGACCACGATGCTACGCGTTGCGTGCGGCGCCCATCCCGTGAGCTCGGGTCAACTGTTGCTCGGTGGCCGCGACATGACAGGTGCCTCACCGCGAGACCTCGCCCGGATCGGTGTGTGCTTGATCCCGGAGGGGCGCGGGGTCTTCCCCAACCTGACGGTCCGGGAGAACCTCGTGATGATGACGTTCACGGGACGCTCGATCGAAGAAGTCGAGGAGATCGCCTACACGCGATTCCCGATCCTCGGTAAACGCGTGTCGCAGACGGCCGGAACGATGTCCGGCGGCGAACAGCAAATGCTTGCACTGGCACGGGGATTGGCAACCGATCCGGCTGTGCTCATGCTCGACGAGCTGTCGATGGGATTGGCTCCCCGGATCGTGGCGGAACTGTACGAGCACGTCGCCGAGGCCGCGGCGCAGGGGGTCGCGGTCTTGGTGGTCGAGCAGTTCGCCACGGCGGTGCTTCACACCGCTGATCACGCCGCGGTGCTCGTCCGCGGCGAGATCGAGATAGAAGGCCCACCGGACGAACTCGGCGACGAACTCGCCTCCCTCTACCTAGGAAGTGCATCATGACCGCGACGGAAACACGCGCCGACAGGTTCGCGCGCGAACTGACCGAACTGAAGATCCCCGATCCGGCTGCCGGCCGATCCGGTCTGTGGTTGAAACTCGGTGTCGCGCTGATGGTTCTCGGGCCGGTGCTCGCGATCGTGGCGTATTTCCTGTCGCACAACACCTCCGACGCGCTCGTTCAACGCGACGCCATCATCGTGGCGCTGCTCGGTATTGCGGTGGCAGTCGTGGGAGCGGCTGTATTCCTGCGGTATTCGATCACGGGATTCCTGAGATTCTGGCTGGCCCGGCAGTCGTACGAATTCGCTCGCCTCGGTGATCGGCTTCCTGCGGACCCCACCGCATCCTGAATCCACCCGTACCACCCACGTGGACGAGGGTCCACCCTTCGAAAGGAACACCTAGTGCGCACACTTTCCCTCCGCCGGGCATTGGTCGTCAGCGGAATGGCCGCTGTTCTCGTTGCCGGAGTTGTGAGTTGCGGCAGCGACGACTCGTCGGACAGTGCCGAAGATGGGACCGCGACCACCGTGGCCACCGCGACGACAGAGGCGGATGACACGACGGACGCCGGCACGACAGACGAGGCCGGGGGCGCCGCAGACGCGGAGACGACGCAGGCGGTCACCGATGCCTGGGTCGCGTTCTTCGATGGCTCGACTCCGCCGGAGACCCGCGCGGGTCTCGTCGAGAACGGTGACGAGTTCCTTCCCGCTCTGCAGGGGATGGCCGCAGATCCGCAGGCCACCGCGACCACCGCGACGGTCGACGGCGTCACGAGCGCGGGGGACGACGCTGCGATGGTCTCGTGGACACTGCTGATGAACGGCGCGCCCGTGCTGCCCGATCAGTCCGGTGAAGCGCTCCTCGAGGACGGTCAGTGGAAGGTGTCCGCCATAACTTTCTGCACGCTGCTCGCGATCCAGGGCGACGGTAGTGAGGTGCCCGGCTGCTGACGGTACACAACCTGATACGGCCGAATGTCACCTCGAGTCACGTGAAGTGGCTCGAGGTGACATTCGGCTATCACGCGCGTCAGGCCTTCGTGGGTGTCAGTAGACGTCGCGCACGTACCGCTTTTCACGCTTGAGTGCGGTGACGTACTGGGCAGCGTGCTCGTCGCTCATACCGCCGTGTTCGGCGATGATCTCGTGCAGCGCGACGTCGACGTCCTTCGCCATCCTCGACGCGTCGCCGCAGATGTAGAAGTGCCCGCCCTCTTCGAGCCACGTGAACAGCTCGGCGCCGTGCTCCTTCATCCTGGTCTGGACATAGATCTTCTGGGCCTGGTCGCGGGAGAACGCCAGGTCGAGGCGGGTGAGCAGACCGGACTCGACGAAATCGGCGAGCTCGTCCTCGTAGATGTAGTCGCAACTGCGCTTCTGGTCGCCGAACAGCAGCCAGTTCTTGCCGGTCGCACCGCGGGCGCGGCGCTCCTGCAGGAAACCGCGGAACGGTGCGATACCGGTGCCCGGTCCGACCATGATCATCGGCGCGGTGTCGTCGGATGGGACGCGGAACGACTTGTTCTTCGTCACGAAGATCCCGACCGTGTTCTCGCCGACACGGTCGGAGAGGAACGTCGAGCACACGCCGCGCCGTTCACGCTCGTCGTTGCCGTAACGCACGGCCGCGACCGTCAGGTGCACGGACCTCTCGGCGCAGTTGGGGCTCGACGAGATCGAATAGGCCCGATGCTGCAGAGGCTTGAGGACCGAGAGGAGCTCTTCCGGTGAGAACGCCGGCGTAGGTTCGAGCGACAGGAGATCGAGAATATCTCGGCCCCAGAGCCATTCGTCGAGGGCCGCCTTGTCGCCGTGGCGCAGCACATAGGTGAGTTCTTCGTTGCCCGTGCGCTCTTCGACTGCCTCGAGCAGGTCGACGTTCGGCGCGGTGATCTCGTACCGATGAGTCAGAAGGTGCTCGAGTTTCTCGTCGTGACCGTCGGGGACCGTCTCGCCGTCGAGCCCGAGTACACCGAGCAACGACTCTACGAGCCCGGTGTCGTTGACCGGAACCACGTTCAGTGCGTCGCCCGCCTCGTACTCGATGCCCGAGTCGGCGAGCGCGAACTCGAAGTGCCGGATCTCCTTCGCGGAATCCTCACTCGAGAGTCGTCGGTTGACAGTCAGGGTGGCGGGAAACGGGTTCTTCCGTGTCCACTGTGATTTCGACCGTGCCGGTGCGGTCTCGGCCGGAGCGGCGGCCGCGCTGTCGCCGTTGATGCCCTCGACCGCAGCGACGAGGGGCAACGTCTCGGCGATCCACGCTGCCGCGATGTCCTCGAAATCTACGTCGCAATCGACGCGCGACACGATGCGCGCCGCTCCGAGTTGCTCGAGGCGCATATCGATCAGCTTGCCTGCCTGGCAGAACCCGTCGTAGCCGGTGTCGCCGAGAGCGAGCACTGCGAAGTCCACACCGTCGAGACGAGGTGCGGATTCGTCCGACAATGCGTCCCAGAACAGTTCGGCGTTGTCGGGCATCTCGCCCTCACCGTAGGTGGACGTGATGATCAGGACCCGCCCGAGCGACGCGAACGTCGCGGGATCGACGTCGTCGAGGGCGGAGACCACGGGCGTGAATCCGTGCGTGCGGGCCGCTGCTGCGGCATCCTCGGCAACCGTTTCGGCGTTGCCGGTCTGCGACCCGTACAGCACGTGCAGGGCGGGAGCCGAACCGGTGGCGCCGACTGCGCTGGCGGGATCACCGGAGAACAGACGGGTCTGCATGCCCGCGAGGAAGCCTGCCAGCCACGAACGCTGGTCGGTGGTGAAAGGAGCGTCGACGGGGATGAACGGAGCGGTCATGCGGAAACTCCCAGAGTCGGGGCGACGAGGCCGGGCACCGCGTGGCGGGCGAACAGTTCTTCGTAGCCCGGCAGATCACCGGCGATGTCGAGATTCTTGCCGCTCTGCCACAGGATCCACCCGTAGGTTCCGGGTGCATCCACCGAGCGGACGTTGCGCAGCGCGAGGGCCTGTTTGTAGTCGGTGAGCCGCTTGTCGGCGACGAGCGCCGCCAACTGGGTGTCGGTGTGGTCTGAAATCGCTTCGAGTGCATAGCGTTCGAGCTTGCTGATGAGGAAGAAGTCCTCGGTGAGCAACAGATTCCGTGACGCCTTCTGGACTGCGGGATCGTCGGTTCCTGCTGCGCCGGGGACCTTCTGCAGTGCCATCTCCTGTGCGGCGGCGAGCACCGTGTAGTTGTTGAGCAGCGCGTACATCGACTCGGTGTCGGTGCCGTTCGGGGTGACACCACCGGCGACGGGCGCACCCGACCGGTAGCTCTCCTTGAATTTGCGCACCTGATGTGCGACGAGTGCTGTAGCGACCTCACTCGCGAGTTCCTTGCGGGTCGAGGCAGCGAGGATCGCGTCGAAGTCCTGGTATTGCAGCAGAGCGCGCGGCATACCGTACGCGAAGTGCTGCTGCTCGACCTGCCAGTTGTCGATGAGGAATCGGGCCTTCTCGGATCCGGTGGCCTCGACGTGCAGGTGCAGCAGTCGCAGCACGGTCGCGTTGTGGATCGCGGCCTGCGGGTCGTCGCCGGTGATCGGGCCGAGCACGATCGAATCGGCGCTGGCCTTGCCGGAGAGCTGACCCTCGGGGTCGTACTGGTAGACGAACCCGCCCGACATGCCGTTGCCGACGCCCTTGCCGAACCCACCGATGTTGAGTACCGCGCCGTTGGTCATGTATTCGCACGCGAAGTCGCCGACACCTTCGACGACGGCGGTCGCACCGGAGTTGCGGACGGCGAAACGATCGCCGGCTTCACCCTGCACGAGCAAGCGGCCGCCGGTGGCGCCGAACAGCGCGAAGTTGCCGATCAGCACGTTGCCGCCGCGGTCGCTCGCGCCGCCGCCGGGGGAGGACACGACGATCTGCCCGCCGCACTGGCCCTTACCGACTCCGTCGTTGGCGGTGCCGGTGTGGTGGAGCACCATGCCGTCGTTACAGAAGGCCCCGAACGACAGGCCTGCCGAGCCGGTGGTGGTGATGGTGACGGTGCCGTCGCGCAGCCAGCGGCGTCCACGTTCGTCGGTGAGTGCGGACGGCACGTGGCCGAGTTGCTCGTGGTTGAGCATGCGCTCGATGTCGATCGCGAGCTGCGCGCCGACGCTCTTGTTGTTGTTGGTCAGCCGTACACCCTCGCCGAGTACGACGGTGAGTTCGTTCTCGTTGTCGAGAGCGCCGCGGAGCTCGCTGATCCACTCGTCGTCGAGCGAGTAGTCCTTCTCCAGATACACCGGGTTGTCGACGTGGACCTCGGGGATCACGGCGAGCATCGCCCGCAGGTCCAGTTCGCCGACGCTCGACGGATGGTCGAGCAGGTGCAGCAGGTCGGACCGGCCGCGTGCGTCGCGGAGCGACTGCAGGCCCAGGCGGGCGAGCAACTCGCGGGTCTCGTGCGCGATGTTGAGCAGGTACTGCGCCATCGCCCGTGGGTCGCCGTTGAACATCTCAGGGTTGGTGGTCAGGCCGGCGGGGCATTTGACGTTGCAGTTCTTCGCCATGACGCAACCGAGCATCATCAGTGCGGTGGTGCCGAACTCGAAGCTGTCGGCGCCGAGCAGTGCGGAGGTCAGGACGTCGGAGGCGGTCTGGTGAGCACCCGAGCACCGCAGGATGACCTTGTCGCGCAATCCGTTCGCGCACAGCGCCTGGTGGACCTCGGCGACACCGATCTCAGCGGACCGGCCGGCGTACTTGAGCGAGGTCACCGATGCGGCACCTGTGCCACCGGTGTTGCCTGCGACGTTGATGACATCTGCGCCGGCCTTGGCGACACCGACGGCGATCGTGCCGATTCCCTCCGACGAGACGAGCTTGACGATCACCCGCACGCGGGCTGCCTTCGCGTCGTGGATGAGCTGCGCGAGATCCTCGATCGAGTACGTGTCGTGGTGCGGGGGAGGGGAGACGAGTTCGACACCGGGGGTCGCACCGCGGGCGGCGGCGATCTCGACGGTGACCTTCTTCGCGGGAAGCTGGCCGCCCTCGCCCGGCTTGGCGCCCTGCGCGATCTTGATCTCGATCTCCTCGAGCATCGGATCTGCCAGATACCCGGCCCACACTCCGAAGCGACCCGACGCGAACTGCTTGATCCGCGATCCGCGGATGGTGCCGTAGCGGGAGATGTGTTCGCCGCCCTCACCACAATTCGACATGCCACCGACCATGTTGGTGCCGTGTGCGACTGCCTCGTGAGCGTTGGAGTTGAGAGCACCGTGGCTCATCGCACCGGACGCGAGGGAGCGGGTGATCTCGTGGGCCGGCTGGATCCGGTCGAGACGCAGGCTCTGCGGCGCCTGCCGGATCTGCCCGAGATAGTCGGCGGCCTGCCCGAGTGCCCGCACGGTGAGGGTGTCGCAGTAACTGCGATACTCGACGATCGAGTCGCCGAACCGTGCGACGAGCGACTGCGCGAGCGCCTCGGGGCGGGTGTGGTCGTCGGCCAGCGGGCCGGTCAGGCGCAGCACGAACTCGTTGTCGCCGACGCGGGACGCGGAGAGCCCGCGCACCAGCATGGAGTTGTTGCCGTACCGGGCGAACCGGCCCATCTCGCGCTGGAAGTCGTCGGCGCCGGTGAGGTATGTGACGTCGGCGGGCAGTGCGAGCACGTCGCGCAATGCGGCGGGGCGGCGTATACGTTCGTCGGCGATCGTGCGTGCGAAGGCGCGGTAGCCGGGAGTGATGTCGAACGCGTCGATCTCGTCGGGGGTGAGCGCACGGAATCCGCCGTAGCGGTAGGCGTCGTCGTCGAGGCCGTGTGCGTCGGACAGCCGGTGCAGCGGAAGCAGCCGCAGGGAATCGGTCAGGTCGGCCTCGCCCGTACGCTCGACCGGCAACGTGACCTCTTCCTCGGTCATGTCGACGAACCCGCGCACCGCGGTGGTGCCGAAGGAGTGACCGGCGCCGTCGGCGCGTTCCTTGAACAGGCCGAGCAACGGCACGTCGGTCTCACCCTGCACGCTCAGGGCGTGGCTGTGCCAGTCGGCGACGGCCTGCGCGATGGTGGTGAATCCGACACCGCCGACCGGGGTCCTGACGTTGGGGAACCAGCGGCTCAGCACCTCGTCGTCGGTGTCGAGGTAACTCGGTTCGAAGAACTCGCCACCGATGTACGACTCGACGGTGCACAGACCCACCCGGCCCATCGTCTTCATGAGTGACTTCTCGGCGGCCTTGCGGAACTTCAGGAATGCTGCGTCGGCGTCGTCGCTGAACTTCTCCTCGGCGCGCATCTGCACTGTCAGCGGGTAGACGGAGGCGGCGCCGAAGCCGAGCGTGGCAGCGATGTGGTGCGACGAGAACAGCTGACCGGATTCGACGATCACGGACACCCGAAGACGTACGCCATCGTCGATGAGTCGCTGGTTCACGGCCGCGACGGTGAGAATCATCGGCAGCGGCGCGTGGTCGGCGGACACGTGGCGGTCGGTCAGGACTGCGATACCGCCTGTGGTGCGAGCGAATTCGGTGATCCGGTCGGCGACGACGTCGACGGCGGCGGCGAGCGCCGCGGCATTGGCCTTGCTGTCGTCGAACACGGGGGAGTACAGCATTTCGAAACGCTGTGTCGGTGTCTCGGACTGCTCGCGGATCCGGAGCATGTCGAGGTGGGTGAGGATCGGGGTGGGAACGACGATCTGTGCCGCGGAGGGTGCACCGCTGCCGGGGCGTGCACCGAGCGCGACCCTCAGCGTCATGCCGTCGGCTTCGCGAATGGAGTCGAGTGACGGGTTGGTGACCTGCGCGAATCGCTGGGAGAAGTACTTCGCGACACCGCCCTCCTGATCGGAGAGGGCATTGATCGCGTTGCCGTAGCCCATCGCCGAGATTCGCTCCTGTCCCGAGGCGAGCATCGGGTCGAGCATGAACCGGAACGATTCCTGATTGAGCGAGTACGACACGTAGCGCTGGTGCCGCCCGAGGTTGCCGTTGTAGCGCAGCGGTGAGCCGGCTTTCTCGGCCGGGACCGGAGGCAGCGCGTCGAGGTTGCGGCGGGCCTCGTCGACCAGCGTCGCGTAATCTCGTTGAGCCGCAAGCATCTCGAGTGCTTCGTCGGCTCCGTACGACCGGCCCGTGCGGTGGTCGAAGTACAGCATGCCGCCGGCTTCGATGCGGCCGCGACGAATCACGGCTTCGGGCGCGAAGTCGAACTGGCCGGCCTCGGAGGTGACGGCGAGATACTCGTCGGTCTCGACGGTCCGCAGAGGACGTAGGCCGAGTCGGTCGAGGCGCGCGCCCACGACGGTGCCGTTGCCGAAGATCAGTGCGGCGGGCCCGTCGTTCTTCTCCTCGTAGAGGGAGAAGAATTCGAGCATCGCGCGGACCTGCGGCGACACGGTCGGATCGTTCTCCCACGCGGGCGGAACCATCTGGACGACCGCAGTGACGAGATCCAGATCGCCCGGCGCGATGCGCGCAGCGAGGGTCTGGTCGAATCGGCAGCTGTCGGACTGCCCGGGCGGGCGGATGATGTCGCGGCCGGCGGCGCGCGCCTGGGCGCCTTCGAACAGGCGGTTCTTCCGGTCGGTGTTGAGCTCCCCGTTGTGGGCCATGAGCCGGAACGGTTGTGCCATCGTCGGATGCGGGTCGGTGTTGGTGGAGAAGCGAGTGTGGAAGAACAACGTGTGCACCGCGTGTCGCGGGTCGACGAGGTCGCGGAAGTAGGGAATGACCTCGTGAGAGTTCAAGCGGCCCTTGAGGACCTGGGTTCGGGTGCTCAGCGACAGGGGGTAGAGACCGGCCAGGGCGGGCTCAGTGTAGGCGCGGGACTCGATCGTGAGCAGTATCTCGTGCAGGATGCGGTCGAATTCCTCTGCTGACGTGCAACTGTCGGGCCGTCCGAAGATCCACTGACGGATCGGCAGCTGGTAGGCCGCGGCCGACGGACGCAATACGGAATCGTCGACGGGGATTTCACGGACGGTGATGACCTCGACACCGGCCGCGGTGAGCGCTCCGGTGACCAACGCTTCCGTGTCGTGGTGCACGGATCGGTCGGCAGGCATGAAGAAGTTCCCGACGCCGAATTCCTGTGCGCGCAAGGGTCGTCCGGTGAGCACGGAGAAGAAATCGACGGACAGGTCGACGTTGACACCGGCGCCGTCGCCGACGCCCTCGGCGGACATGCCGCCGCGGTGGGGAACCACGCACAGTGCTTCGTGTCCACGGGTGAGGACCTCGTGAGTCTGGGCGCCGTCCTTGCGGGTGATGAACCCGACTCCGCAGCTGCTCTTGTCGAGCGTGCTGTCGTACAACCCGGTATCGGTGTCATGCGTCAACGGACCATCCTCCTCGGCGATTCGAAGTCGACCGTCGGCGGCGGCAGGGGGCGCAAATATGCAGCTGTGCTGCACAGAATGCGCGGAAGAGAGACCGGTGCCGGCGACGGTGACCAAAGATGAAGAAACAGACGTCTTTGTCCGAATGCGCCGAGCGTTGCGACAGTGGAGCGCGCGAGCAGCGTTGTCGATTGTAGCGCACAGGTTACGGCTGTGCGTCCGCGTCATGCGTCACAGTCGGGGTGACGTGCGAGCGAGTGCGGTAGGTCACAGCGTTCGGATACGCTGCGAACGTCGTCCGATTCAGAAGAGCAGGGGTGTTGCAGATGAGTGAAGTCCTCGACCGCACCAAGATCTACATCGGCGGACGGTGGGTCGATTCCGGTGGCGCCGGACGCATCGACGTCGTCGATCCGACCACCGAGCAGGTCATCGCGACGGTCGCGGAGGGCGTCGCCTCCGATGTCGACCGTGCGGTGGCAGCGGCCCGCGAGGCGTTCCCGGCGTGGTCGGCTCTGAGCGGTGCGGAACGCTCCGCCTATCTGGAGAAGATCTCGTCCCTCGCCAACTCGCGTGTCGATGCGCTCACCGCAACCGTGTCGCAGGACATGGGTATGCCGCTGAGCCTGGCGAAGCCGGTGCAGATCGGTATGCCGCTCAAGAACATCGCCGCCTATGCCGCATTGGCAGGCACCTACGACTTCGACGATCAGGAGCTCGGCAACGCCCTCGTCGTGCGCGAGCCGATCGGTGTCGTCGGGGCGATCACCCCGTGGAACTATCCGCTGCATCAGGTGGTCCTCAAGGTGTTCGCGGCACTTGCGGCCGGATGCACCGTGGTGCTCAAGCCCACCGAGGTCGCGCCGTTGATCACCTATGCGCTCGTGGACATCGTCGACGAAGCGGGGCTGCCGGAGGGTGTCCTCAACGTCGTCAGTGGATACGGCCCGGTCGTGGGTGAGGCCATCGCCGCGCATCCCGACGTCGACATGGTGTCGTTCACCGGGTCGACACGCGCGGGCAAGCGCGTCGCGGTGGTCGCCGCCGAGACGGTGAAGAAGGTGGCGCTCGAACTCGGAGGCAAGTCGGCGAACCTGATCCTCGACGACGCCGACCTCACCGCTGCTGTCACCGAGGGAGTGGGCAAGTGCTTCCTCAACTCCGGTCAGACCTGCACGGCACTGACCCGCATGT
Source organism: Rhodococcus sp. NPDC060086 (assembly GCF_042730275.1). Taxonomy (NCBI): domain Bacteria; kingdom Bacillati; phylum Actinomycetota; class Actinomycetes; order Mycobacteriales; family Nocardiaceae; genus Rhodococcus; species Rhodococcus sp. NPDC060086. Next base: position 37,429 of record NZ_JBHWWZ010000027.1, on the reverse strand, counting down.
TGGTGCCCGCGGAGCGGCTTCCCGAGGCCACCGCCATCGCGACGGAGGTGGCGAAGGCCTACACCGTCGGGCTGCCCTCCGAGCGAGGCTCGAAGCTCGGTCCGCTCGTGAGCGGAACGCAGCAGAAGCGGGTCCTGTCCTACATCGACAAGGGTGTGGAGGAGGGGGCCGAACTGGCGCTCGACGGTCGAGAGCACGGATTCTCGACCGGATATTTCGTCGGTCCCACGGTGTTCGGCAACGTCACCGAGGATATGACCATCGCGAAGGAGGAAATTTTCGGTCCGGTGCTGTCGATCATCGGCTACCAGGACGAGGACGACGCCGTGCGCATCGCCAACAACAGCGAGTACGGCCTGTCCGGTGGTGTGTGGTCGAGCGACCCCGCACGCGCCGAGGCCGTCGCGCGTCGTATCCGTACCGGGCAGGTGTACATCAACGGCGGGGCGTTCAACACCGATGCCCCGTTCGGTGGTTACAAGCAGTCGGGTATCGGCCGTGAGGCGGGTGTGTTCGGGCTCGAAGAATTCCTGGAGATCAAAACGATCCTGCGCTGACTGGCACTGCGTGCCTGCGCCGCGACACGCCGGAGTCCCGGTGTGTGACGTTCCGCACATCTCGGACGATAGTCGAGGTAGGCAGATAGTCGAAGCAAGCGATGAATCGTGGCGCAGGACGCAACGGCACAGGAAGAAGCGCGGCTATGTATTGGTCGGCGAACACGGACAACGGTGGGTTCGGGCACGGCGGTGGTCCGGGTGGCGGTGCCGAGCAGCAGTTGCGCGCGATCCTCGAGGCGAGGCTTCCGGCTCTCGCGCCGTGCGCGCGAGTTCTGGCGGGCAGGCGCGACGTGGACACTGCACTGCTCGATCGTGCGGTGGCCCGCGCCGCGGCGACCTGGCGAGAGCCGGTCGGCCCGGAACTGTGTGCCTACGTCCTGTACTGGTTCGGGTATCTGCTGCAGTCGCAGCGGCCTCGGCTCGGTCCGCCGCATCCGGATCTCGGCGTCGATGACACAGTGCTCTTCGGGGCACTCTCGCCGCTCGAACAGGTCACGATCGTGCTGAGCGCGTACGACGGAGTGCCCTCCGCGAGGGCTGCAGCACTGGCCGGCCGTGCACTGGCCGAATTCGAATTGGACGAGTCGGCTCGCACGGTCGTCGGATAGACGCGAGGCCGGTCGGTGGGAGCCCCACCGACGCACGGAGCCCCCGCACCATCGGTGCGGGGGCTCCGTGCAAGCGGGTGCGGTCAGGACCGGCGTGTGCGTCCCAGACGCAGCAGGGTCATGGCCAGGGTCTTGCCGTCGTTGCCGAGTTCGGCGAACCGGTCGAGCACACCCATCTCGGTGGTCTGTGCTTCGCGGGTTTCACCCGATTCTTTCGCTGCGGCGCCGATCTGCTGGGACAATTCGGAGCGCCGCTTGACCGCCTCGAGGATATGGGCGTCGAGGTCGCGGATCTGGTCGAAGAGGCTTCCCAGGTCCGTGTCGTCGGCCGACGGTGTTGCTTCGGCGCGCTCGATGCCAGGCGAATCAAGCTGGATGGTCATGCAGATTCCTCCGGTCTCGTCTGAATCGTCACAGATTGTGTCGTGTTCTCCGGTGAACGTGTTACTCATCCGTACATGAAAATTCTCGGGCACTGCCGCCATGGCCGAATCGACTCCCCATAAATCCGTTGTGAACTGGATAAATACCGCAACTGACCGGTCAGTATGGTAATCGTCACACTGGCGTGTGCCAAGGCTTTGTGCTGTGTGCCTGGCGGGGTGCTCGTTGCTGGAACCCGGGTGCGGTAGCGTCGGGCCGCAACCCGGCATTCACCGGAGGCGTCGGGGCCTCCGGTGCACCGGAAGGGAGTACCTATGCAACGGCCCATTCTTCGGAAGGGGCAGGACTCGGCGGATCCCCAGGGGCATGCGGATGATCTGGTGCGTCCGGAGGAATGGGGACATCCGTCCTGGAATATCCGGGCCGCGATCTCGATCGTGCTGGCCGCTGTGGTGAGTGTCTTCGCCTTCGTGGGTGGGTCGTCGTCTGCCGGCTCAGAGTTCGGCCCTGAGTCCCGCTTCTTTTTCATACTCTCCGTCTTGATGCTTCTCACCGCTGTGTTCGGGTGTGTGTTCTGGTGGCCGGGACGCGGTAGGCCAGGCGTGCGCACACTGCGTCGGGGTGGCCTCGGTGCGGCGACCGAGGTGCGTTCGCGGATGTCGGTCTTCGTGTCGCTGGTGGCGATGGTGGGCTGTGCGGCAGCGCTCGCCGTGGGAGCTGCCGTGGAGGTGTTCCTGTTCAACAACGGCATCCCGTGGGTGAGCCTCGTCCTGGCGTTGCTGGGCGTGCCGTGTGTGGCGTTCGTGATCGAGGTGGCGCTCGGGCGCTTGTCGGTGGGGGCGCTCGTGCTCAGTGCTGACGGCATCCGTCAGCGGGGGTGGTCGTTCGAGTCCTATCTGCCGTGGATGTCGGTGGCAGGTGTGCGGGCCGTGAACTACGGCTACCCGGAAACATGGGTCGAGGGCACGACGACTGCAGCGTGGGCGCGCCGCCGCACGAGCACACTGTTCCGGCTGGACAGGTTCCCGGACGCGCCGCGTATGGAGATCGACTCGCGGCGCTATGCGGTCGACCCGGTGCTGCTGCACAGGATCCTCGAGTTCTACGCCGAGAATCCCGCGACGCGGCGCGAGCTCGGTACTCCGCGGGCCGTCGAGAGGTTCCGGCGCGGGGATCTCGGTCTTCCGGACTGAATGATCCGAAAGTCTAATTCTCTTATTGTGAGAGCGGCACTTCCATAACGTTCCGGGTGAGAGTAGATTGATTGCTGGAGATTGCGGCACTGAGTGCCGTAGCCTGCGTCTGGGCGCAGCACTCGGCCCGACACACCAGTGTTCGACCAGATTGGATTGCAGATATGACCACTCCGGACCCGATCGTCATCGTCGACGGCGCGCGTACCCCCGTGGGAAGCTTCGGCGGCGCGTTCAAGGATGTCCCCGCCCACGAGCTCGGAGCGGTCGCCGTGCGCGCAGCACTCGAGCGTTCCGGTGTCGCAGGCAGCGACATCGACGAAGTGGTCATGGGCTGCATCGGCCAGGTCGGTGGCGACGCATACAACGCGCGTCGCGTCGCACTCGCGGCAGACCTGCCGATTTCGACCCCGGCGTTCACCGTCAACCGCCTGTGCGGCTCCGGACTGCAGGCCGTCTGGTCGGCCGCTCAGCAGATGCACTGGGGCGGCGCCGACATCACCGTCGCCGGTGGTGACGAGAACATGTCGCGGATGCCGTTCTACGACTTCAATGCCCGAAACGGCTACAAACTCGGTAACCGCGAGCTCGTCGACGGCACCACCGGCATGCTCACCGACCCGTTCAGCGGCAAGCACATGGGTGTCACGGCCGAGAACGTCGCGCGGGAGTACAACGTCACCCGCGAGCAACAGGACGAGTTCGCTCTCGAATCGCAGCGCCGCGCCGACACCGAGGCCGCCAAGGCGGCCTTCGCCGAGGAGATCACCTCCGTCGAGGTCGGTGGCCGCAGGCCGTTCACCGTGACCACCGACGAGCACCCCAAGCCGGAGACCACCCTCGAAGGACTCGGCAAGCTGCGGGCGGCGTTCGTCAAGGACGGCACCGTCACCGCAGGCAATGCCTCGGGCATCAACGACGGCGCCGCTGCGCTCGTGCTGGCCAAGCAGTCCGTCGCGCGTGAACGTGGCCTTCCCGGCTCCGTGGTGATCGACTCCGTCGCCGTCGCCGCGATGGATCCCTCGCTGATGGGCTACGCCCCCACGCATGCCCTCGCGAAGCTGTTCGAACAGACCGGCACGACGCCGTCCGACATCGACACGATCGAGCTGAACGAGGCCTTTGCGTCGCAGGCGATCGCCGTGATCCGTGATGCGAAGCTCGACCCGGAGAAGACCAACCCGTACGGCGGCGCGATCGCCCTCGGCCACCCCGTCGGCGCAACCGGCGCGATCCTGACCGTCCGTGTCGCCAAGGACCTCGTCCGCCGCGACCTCGAACTGGGCATCGTCACGATGTGCATCGGTGGTGGCCAGGCTCTGGCTGCGCTGCTGCGTCGTGTGAAGTAGTCGCGTGAAGTAGTCGCGTGAAGTAACAGGCACTCGAGCGAGAAGGCCGGGGACCGGAATTCCGGTCCCCGGCCTTGTCGTGGTTCGAGCGTCTTCGTCAGATGCTGCGTTCGCGGCCGTCCCAATAGGGCTCGCGCAGCGACCGTTTGAGGATCTTCCCCGTCGGATTGCGGGGCAGGTCGCCGACGATGTCGATGCTGCTCGGGCACTTGAACTTCGCGAGCCGTGTCCGGGCGTAGTCGATCAGCTCGTTCGCGTCGGCCTTCTCGTCGTCGGCGAGGACCACGACGGCCTTGACCGTCTCGCCCCACTTCTCGTCAGGCACCCCGATCACCGCGACCTCCGCGACTGCCGGATGTTCGACCAGCACGCGCTCGACCTCCGGGCAATAGACGTTCTCGCCGCCGGTGATGATCATGTCCTTGAGCCGGTCCTCGATGAACACGAATCCACCTTCGTCGGCGCGGCCCATGTCGCCGCTGCGTAGCCAGCCGCCCTCGACGATGGCCTCGGCGGTCGCGTCCGGCCGACCCAGATATCCCGGCGTCGTCTGCGCCGACCGCCACCACAGTTCGCCGACGGTCCCTCCCGGAACATCGGTGTCGGTCACCGGATCGACGATGCGCATCTCGACCCCAGGTATCGGGGTGCCCGCCGACGCCATTCGATGTTCTTGCGACGGGTCGCGGTGTACGGCGGGCATCAGAGCGGTGATCACCCCGGCGAGTTCGGTCATGCCGTACACCTGCACGAATTCGGAGTCGGGCCACGCGGCGAGCGCCGCACGTAACAGCGGCAGCGGCATCGGGGCCGCGCCGTAGGTGATGCGCTTCAGCCGGGACAGGGCGGCGATCGCCTTCTCACCCGCGGCAAGGACGCCCGCGATCACCGGCGGCACGAGGAATGCGACGTTCGCGCCGGCCGCGATCCCACCGAACAACGAGGGTGCGTCCGCTTCCCGGGTGAAGATGCACCGTCGGCCGTCGTGGATTCCGATGATCGCGTAGCAGGTGCCCCCGACGTGGAACAGCGGCATCGCCACCAGCAGGCAGTCCCGGTCTCTGAACGGAAGTATCGACAGCATTGCCTCGGCGTGCGCCGCGAGGTTGCGGTGGGTCAGCTGCACACCCTTCGGACGTCCCGTGGTCCCGGAGCTGTACAGCAGGAGCGCGGTCGTATCGGGCTCCACTTCGGGTAGAGGATACGTCGGGTCGCCGGACGCGAGGAACGCCTCGAACTCGTCGTCCTCGCCACCGACGACGATCACCTTCGTGAGCGTGCCGAGGTGTTCACGGATCGAGCTGACCACGTCGGTGAATTCGGCGCCGACGAACAGGATCTTCGCATTCGAGTCGCGCAGAATGTAGGCGAGTTCGTCTCCGGCCAGCCGGAAGTTGGGGACGGCATCGGCGGCACCCAGGGCAGACGCCGCGTAGGTCACCTCGACGCACGCGAGGTTGTTCTTGTCGACGAACGCGACAGTGTCGCCCGCGCCGATGCCGGCCGCGGCGAGCGCCCCTGCGAGATGCCGGATCCGGTCGTGCCATTCGCTCCAGCTGTGCGATCGGTCCAGATACTGGACCGCGGGGGAGTCGGGGATGGTCTGCGCCCAGTGTTCCAGGCGGCGAACGAGCGTGGGTGAGTGCGACGCGGACATGCGGACTCCTCTGTGTGGTGTGTGTCACAGAGGATAGCGGTTGCGGGGTCTATCGAGGAGGGGACAGGTCGAGGGCCCTGTCGGGCACACGACCGTCGAGTAGTCGCGGGAAATCGGTGGCGAGCGAACGCGGTGCCAGCAGGTCGGGGCCGGTGTACGAGGCGAGCTCCGGCAGCGGCCACCAACGGAACGCGGACAGGTTCTCGGCTGCGAGTTCGGCGGCGGTCAGAGTGGGGCTCGGGACGAACGGCGCCGTGCGGATCAGGTAGTAGTCGTTGATGATCCCGTCGAAGCCCGGCACGTGATCGGGCGAGACGATCGTCGAATGCCACACGTGCGGAGGCTCGGCGCCGAGCCGGAAACCGACTTCCTCCATGAGTTCACGAGCCAACGCCTCGAGTAGCGTCTCACCGCTCTCGATTCCGCCACCCGGGGCGATCCACACGGTGAGCCCGCCGGGCGTGTGCGCGCGACACAACAGCAGCCGGTCGTCCGGGTCGACGAGCAGGGCACGAACCGAGTGACGGAGACGAGGGACGCTCACGCGGCGAGCCTAGCCGCCGGCGCGTACGTGCCTGCTGCGTCCGTCCCAATGGACCCGGGTCGTCACGGCGGAACTGTCGCCCAGACGCCGGACCTCGTAGATGTCGAGGGCCGGTACCTGCGGAACACACCCCCACAGTGCGTGTCCGGTCATGACGAAGTCGATGTCCTGGCGCACCAGCAAGCCCATGAGCTCACCGATGGTGGGCTCGTCGATCTTGGCGAACGCGTCGTCGAGCAGGACCATCCGCAGTGCCAGGTCGGTGTCGGGCAAACCGGAGAGGTAGCCGTCCGCTGCCGCGAACAGTGCGACGTACGAGACGAACCGGGTCTCTCCCTGAGAGATCTTGGCCCGCTTCGAAATGCGACGTTCCTGATCGGGCTCCGGGCCGATGATGGTGACGTCGACGGTATGCCATGTCCGGTAGTCCAGCGCACGCGACAGATGTGCCGCGTATCCGGCAGAGGGGTCGCCGTCGTGCGAGACCTCCACCCGGTGACGAAGCAGTTCGATCAGATCATCGCTGTCGTCGATCGATCGCGCGCTGTCGGTGAGGAGTTCGGTGATGCGTGCTGCGTCGGCGTCCTCGCGCACAGGATGCCACCCGATGCGAACGCCGATGCCGTGGCTGGTCCTGCTGGCGGCGAGGCTGTTGTTCATCGCCGCGATCAGGCTCTCGGCCTGTGTGATCCGTCTGCGGAGTTCGTCGGCGACGCCACCGAGCACGAACCCGGTGAACACGTCGTGTTCGCGTTGGGACAGTGCGGCGCGGCCCTCTTCGGCGCGGACGGTGAGCTGGGCGAGCACACTCGTCGGGGTGGTGTCGCTCCCCGCACCGGACAGGCGCACCACATGGGCACCCGATTCCACCGTGTGCTCGATGTCGAGTTGATCGGAGATCTCCCTGTCGAAGCGTTGCAGCGCGGCGAGGACGCGATTGTCTCCCGTATCCGTCGACTGTGGCAGTGCAGCAAGCAGGGTCTCGGCAGCCCCACGGACCTGCTGCGCGTCGTCGAGGCGCGTGATCGGGTCGCCCTCGACATCAGCAGCAGCGGACAGAGCGGGAATGGCGCGCTGTGTTCCGAGAATGCCCGCCGCGACCTCGAGCTCCTCGCGATGCCGGGTGAGGCGTTCCCGCGCCGCCGAACTCTGCTGCATTGCCGCGGCCACGGCTTTGCCGAGCTGTTCACGGTGGGCGAGGGTGCGCCTGCACTTCTCGTCGGTGCGGGCCCGCTCGGTTTCCGAATTCCGCAGCTCCTCCGCGAGGTCGGCGACCTCGACGTCGACCGCCTGGGACTGTGCCGCGACCACTGCCGCGCGGTCGTGCCACTCGTGCCAGCGGGATTCGGCCTCTTCCTCCGCCTGCGCACGGAGCTCGATCGCCTCGGCGACCGCACGTGCGCACCTGTCGAATCGGTCGTATTCGGCGAGGACATCGCCGATGTCGCGGGCCAGGCTCGTGCAGGCCGCGTCCGCCTCGGCACACGCCACCACGATTGCGTCGAGGTCGGCGACACTCGTCGGCAAGTCGAAATGAGCGCAGGCGGTCCGGTGGGATTCGAGGTCGGCTGCCCACCGAGAACGCAGCGCGGCAGCCCGCTCACGAGCCTGAGTGGAGGCTTCCGCACGTCGGGTTGCATGCTCGGCGTGGGCACGGGCACGTGCGTACGCCCGGTAAAGAGCGTGTGCGGTGGGTGTGGGCTCGAGTGTGGGCGTGACGTGAGCGTCGGGCTGCCCACTCCACGGGGCAGGCTCGGTTCCCGCCCGCGCGACGCGGTGATCGACCGCCCGTTGTTTCTCGGTGCGGTCCAACCGGGCGAGCTCACCGGTGATTTCGTCGAGCCTGGCCCGGCGTGTGGCTCGGGTTCGGCTGCGGGCGGCCTCACCGATGTATCCGGGTGTCTCCGCGGTGTGTCGTCCGCGCAGGACACCGTTGTGCCAGCGACCGTCGCGCGAGACCGAGGTGACTGCCGAAGCATCCTCGAACCCGATCGCCGAGAGCACCGAGGCGACCGCGTCGACCGGCACGTCGGAATCCGGATCGGGCTGCAGAACGACGGAGAGCGGCTGACGCGGGGGCTCGCCGCGTGGTGATACGAGGATCTGTCCCGAATGGGCACGCAGCCGACCTTCACCGTCCACTGTCGCGGTGAGGAATCCTGCTGCCAGCAGTGCGGATTCGATGCCTGCCCGATCGTCGTCGCCGAGGGTGTCGACGAAATCCACAGCGCGCCACAGCGGGACGCCGCTCTGGGGGCTGCGCCACGGTGCCATCGGAGGGCCGACCTCCTCGGACTCGAGGCGGCGTTGTTCTTCGAGCAACGCAGAACGCAGCGCGGAATCGGTGGCTTCGAGCGTGTCGGCCTCGAGCGTGTCACTTTCGGAGGTGGGCCCGAGGTGGCTGGGCGTCGCCGTTCGAGTGAGTGCGACGAGTTCACCGAGGATCGTGTCTGCAGCCCCGGGATCGGGGTCGTCGCCGGAGAGTGACTGCGCAGCGTCGACCAGGCGTTGCATCAGCGCCGCACCGTGCAGGGCGATGTGGGGTGACAGCCCGGTGGTGCGCTCGGAGGTGAGCCATTCACGCCAACGATGCTCGAGTTCGAGGGCTGCGTCGTCGAGCGCACGCGCGGCGGCGTCGCGTTCGAGCGCCTCACGTTCGGCGTCGTGTGCGGCCCGCTCGGACTCGGATTCGGCGTCGCGCACCCCGCGTTCGGAGAGTTCGAGGCGGCGGGCCTCGACCAGACGCCGGGACGCCTGCTCCTTCCTGCGACGTGCGGCCGCGGCAGCCTGTTCTGCAGCGACTCGGGCGTCGTCGCAGGCGTCCGGCACCAGCCGCACTTGCGCGACGGTGGGCCGGGTGAGTGCTTCGGGGACGGTTTCGCTCCGCGCACGGACCGGCTCCGAATGCGTTTGGGGTCGCTCGATGTCGAGGCGGACCCGGTCGGGTAGGGCGCCGGACGGCACGGACGCGGTGGTGAGTCGTAGTTTCGCGGCTGCCAGTGTCTCGGAGGCCTGGGTGACCGTGCCGCTCAGATCGGCCAGATGCGTGTCGGCGCGTTCGGCTTCGAGGGACTCGTGCCGTCTCGCCTGTGCCGCGTGATGTAACGCCTGGTCGGCGGCGCGACCGAGTGCGTCGACGGTGAGAGCGCGCTGAGCGAGATCGTCCGCGCTGCGGAACAGCGCGTGCGACTCGAGGCCCCGGATCGCGCGATCGAGTTCGGCGAGCTGGTCGCGTCGTTCGCTCAGTCGGGTATCGGCTGCGGCCGCCTCGGCGTCGAGGTCTGCGATCTCGGCCTCGGCCTCGTCGAGTTCCGCCTCTGCCCGGGCGACCCGGTCTGCGGCCTGCAGCGCATCGTCCGCGCTCGAGCGCAGCAGGTCGGCCGCGTATCGCCGGTAGACGGCGTGGAACTGGCGGACCCGGGTGAGGGCGGATTCCAGTCGGGTCTGGGCGGCGCGACTCTCGCCGAGCAGATCGAGGCGGTCACCTGCTGCGGCGAGCATGTTCTCGTTGAGCGGGGGCAGTGCGTCGGACAGGATCTGAGGCAGACGGCCCTCGTCGATGCGGTTACCGACGTCGGGGGAACGCAAGGTGTGGAGTAACTGCAACAGTCCCGTGTACCGGTCGCGCCCGGACTCGCCGTGCAGGCCGAACACCAGCTCGCGGACGGTGTCCCGATGTTCCTCGGGGCTGCGGGTGATCCGGTCTGCGCCGATGCGGGCGGCGAGGTCGTCGCGCGAGAGCGGAACCCGATGCTCGTCGACCAGCGGGAGATCGGCGCCGACACGGTTTTCTGCGGTGAAGAAGTACACCTCGCTGCGATGCGCGGTTGCGCTGTAGCGGACCTGCGCGCCGATCGTGAGAAACCCGTTCGGGCGAGACAACTCGAGCCACAGGTAACCGACCCGGTTGTTCTGACCGCCTGCGCCGATGCGCATCAGTTCGTCGAGGTCGACCTTGCCCGCGCCGGTCGCGTCCATGCGTTTGCGGTCGGCATCGAGCAGAAACGGCAGCAGCATCTCCAGGGCGCGTGATTTCCCGGACCCGTTGGTTCCGCGCAGGATCATGCGACCGTCGCTGAGCGTGAACTCCGTATCGAGGTAGTGCCAGACGTTGACGATGCCTGCGCGGGAGAGCTTCCAGCGTTGCGGGTGTGCTGAGGCGGTGGTGGCATCGAGTAGGGATGCGTCGGACGAGTGAGTCATGGCTGAGGGCTTTCGGCGATGGTCGGGCGATACCGGGCAGCGGGAGCAGCGAGAAGGAGCCCGTCGTCGTGGGCACGTGCGAGACCGAGGCGGACGAGCAGTGCCGTGACATCGCGACGCAGGGCGGTGACGTCGCGGACGTACTCGCCGCGCCAACTCCGCGCATGGGCGGCGACGAGATCCGACAGAGTGTTCTGGAGGGTGTCCGTGTCGACGTGCACAGCGCTGCCGGGAACAGGGTCGGCGATGTCGACCAGCTCTGAGATCAGAAGGAGTGCAGCTTGATTCACTGTCCCGGGCCCGGGGAAGGGTACGTCGGTGAGACTGCCGTCCGGGTCGTAGGCGAGCGCACCCTCGGTGCGTACCTCGAGGACCAGGCCGAAATCTTCGTCCAATCGGCGTGCGAGGTCGGCTCGTTCGCGGATCAGCACGTCGAGGGCCTCGGGGTCGAGATCGTCGCGCGCCGTGAACGGATCCTCGACGAGCCTGCGATACAGCCGCCGTCGCGGTGTCTCCGGTCGCGCTGCGATCGCCGCAGACGGGCCGGGGAGGTCGTGTAGGGCGAATGCGGTGAGATGCCGCAGTAGCGACCGACAGACGGTGAGGACCGGTTCGCCCTCTTCTCGATCTTCCCTGTCCTGATCTTCACCGAGATCGGTCTCACCGACCACACCCCACTCCATCAGGGCCTGCAGAGCGGCCACGAGATGTCGGCGCTCCGACAACCCGTCGGCGATCTCGATGCCCTGGGCCGCGGCGTCGGCGCGGATCTGGTCGACGAGCACTGACATCGGGATCTGGTCGCCTCGGCCGGGCGCGAGCAACGCGGCGGCCGTCAATGCGAGGTAGGTGTATCCGACCGCGCCGAAATCGCCGCCGGTCGTGCGGTGCAGCGGCCGCAGGGGTGCCGCGGCATCGAGGGGAGCTTTCACCAGGCGCGCGAACTCCGTCTCGACGATCAACGTGTAGCCGAGACGATCGGCGAACATCGCTCGCAGCGCTGCGGAGTGACGGCGGACCAGGTCGAAGTTGTCCGGGTCGTGGGTTGCCGTGAGGATCGGGCGCTGCAACAGTGCCCGGGCGGCATCGCGGCGGCCGGCCGCGTCCTGGACTGCGGTACCGGTGCTCACCACACCCCGATCGCCTGTGCGGAATCAGTGGGAGCAAGGAGCGGCGAGGAGGTACGCAGGGTCAATCCGTGCACGGTGAGATCGCCGTCGGGGCAATGCACCGTGGTGCCGGGACCCGGTTCGGCGGTCAGGGCGAGCCCGAGGTCGTGGTCGTCGATGCGGTACACGCCGTCGAGGTCCTGGTGTCGCGCGAGAAGCACTGCGAGTTGGTCGAGCACCACGTCGCGCGCGGCCGTCGAGATCTGTGCGCCGTGCAGGTCGCCTGCCGCGCGCAGTTCGGCGACGGCGTCGGCGCGTTCGCCCGACTCCTGTTCGGCCAGTGCCATGATGAGGGATCGGTCTGCCGTCGGATCGGGAATCCGCGCGTTCCCGCCGCGCGGCGAACGGTCGCCGCGTTCGCGCAGTGAGACGGGCACGGACACCGGATCGGCGTTCCACCAGGATGTTCCGGCGCCGATCCGTGGGTCCGGCTCCTCGGGGCCGAGCAGCAGGTGCCGGCTCGGATAGGCACCGAACGTGGCGGCGTGGAGTCGGTGGGCCTGTTCGTCCGAGGATTCCGAGAACCAGGAAGCCAGGCGCAGGAGGTCTGCCCGGTGGGAGAAGCCGGGTGCTTCGGAGGTTCGGCTTCGGGTGTGGGCGAGCAGCCGGTTCAGTGCCGTCGCCGCGGCGTCGCGCAGTTCCCGCGGGCCTGCGTCCTCGTGGTACCAGGAGGCGAGCTGTTCCCAGTCGTCGCGGGTGCGTCCGGGGGCGCGAGTGACGGTGTCGCCGGGCAGACCCGGATCGGGGAGTGCCGCGAGCAGGCCGTCGACGAGGGGAAGTAGCCGTTGCAATGTTGCGAAGGCCGGGTGTGCGTAGCGGCTCAGGTCGGAGGTGATGACATCGACGTAGTCGAGCAGCAGGAGCTTGAACTCGGTGTACTCGTCGCCGGAGAGGTCGGGGCGCCCCGAGGCCTCCGCAAGATAGGTGTAGAAGTCGGCGACGCTGTCGGTGAAGGCACGGTGGTGCACGAACACTCCGGTGACGTGCCCGGCGAGCGTGTTGGGATCGATGGCGAATCCGGTGTCGGCCGCGGTGTCGATGTGCGCGAGGGCGTCGCAGATCCGGGCGAGGGATTCGCGGGTGACCTCGCGGGCGCCGTCGTGTGACGCCAGGAGTGCGGTGGCTTCGCGGTGTATGCGGCCGCCGAGGACGGTCGGGCGATAACGGGCGGTGACGCGGACGTGGTCGCCGACCGATCCGGCGCGAGTGTCGCGGCCTGACTCGCCGAGGTTCCCCCACGCGACGAGTTGTCGGCATCGGTTCTCTGCGATGTCCCGGTCGAGGCGATGCCCGCCGGTGGTGAGAGCTGCCGCGATGTCGGCTGCGGTCGCGTCGGTGAGCAGGATATCGGTGAAGTAGTTCATGACGGCGACGTAGTCGTCGGATTCGTCGGCGACCAGGTAGCGGAACAGGCCGCGGGACCCCCCATCACCCATCGGTCGTCCCCCTCCTCTGCGCCACTACCACGGTACGCACAGGCTAGTACTTCCTCGTCGGCGAGCTGTGGGGCGACGTGGGGTGCGGACCTAGGATGAGGCAATGACCGGTACCGACGGGTGTGGGGCCGACCTCATCGAGCAGCTGCAGTCCTCGCGCGACTTGATCGTGTGGAAGCTCGACGGTGTGTCCGAGTACGACGCGCGGCGTCCGATGACGCCCACCGGAACCAACCTGCTCGGGCTCGTCAAACACCTCGCAACCTGTGAATTCGGCTATTTCGGTGAGTTATTCGGACGGCCGCCCCCGGTTGCGTTGCCATGGGCGGACCCGGAGAAGGCCACCGGCCCGAACGTGGACATGTGGGCCACCGCCGACGAATCACGCGAGTATCTGGTGGGTCTGTACCTCCGATCGTGGCAGCACGCTGCGGAAACCTTCGCCGCGACCGGTCTCGACGACGAGACACACGTGGAATTGTGGGGACAGGGTCGGGTGACGCTGCACCGAATCCTCGTGCACATGAACACCGAGACCGCCCGCCATGCCGGGCACATCGACATCGTGCGAGAGATGATCGACGGCTTCGTCGGATGGCGGCAGGACTACGACAACTTGCCGTACCGCGAGGAAGAACGGGTACTCGCGCACCATGCCCGTGTTCAGGCCGCCGCTGATCGTTTCCGCTGATCATACGGGTGCATCGCCCTGGTTTGAGGCGTGGAGCACACCGGGCTTATAGTTGCCGTATGCAACAGAAGCGGCGGTCCGGTGCACCGGACCTGGCCGGAGTGGTCGAGGTCTACGACGAGTTCGTCGGCCTCGTGCGCTTCCTGACTGCAGGGGAGCGGTCCGACGACAACTCCCTCTCGCTCGCGCAGCATTCGCTGCTCGGGTTCATCGCCCGCAATCCGGGTTGCCGCGCCACCGACATCTCGGAGGTGTTCGGCGTCAACCGGTCGACCGTCTCGAGGCAGGTACGCCACTGCGTCGACGAAGGTTGGCTCTCGGCGGACTCCGGGCCCACACGGTTGGGACACCCGCTCAGCCTGACGGACCAGGGGCACGGCGTGCTCGCCGTCACAGTGACGCGCCGTTACGGCGAAGTCGCCGCAGGGCTGGCGGGATGGGGCCAGGATGAGATCGATACATTCGTCCACCTGCTGCGCCGCTTCCGCTCCGGAGTGGATCCGTCCACCCCGCCTTCGACCGACCAGAACGATGGAGATTTCAGTGCGTGAGTACTCGACCCCCGCCCAGTTCACCGTTGCGGACAACGATTCCGTCGTCCACACGGTCTTCACACAAGCGGAGAAGACCCCGCACCGCGTGATGTACTCGCGCCCGCTGGGTGACGAGTGGGTCGCGGTCACCGCATCGCAGTTCGCCGAGCAGGTGTCCGGCGTCGCCAAGGGCTTGATCGCCAAAGGCGTGCAGCCCGGCGACCGGATCGCGCTGCTTTCCGCCACCCGGTACGAGTGGTCGTTGTTCGATTACGCGATCTGGGCGGCCGGCGCGGTCTCGGTGCCGATCTACGACTCGTCGTCCACCGATCAGATCCGCTGGATCCTCGAGGACTCCGGTGCCTGCCTCGCCATCGTGGAGACCGCCGCCCATGAAGCACTATTCGTCGGCATGCCCGACGCTCTCCGTGAGACCTACCGGATCGACGGCGGGGCAGTGGACGCGCTCATCGCCGCAGGCGCCGGGATCGACGACGCCGAGGTCACCGCGCGCCGCGGGGGCATCCGCGCCGACGACCTCGCCTCCCTCGTCTACACCTCCGGTACCACCGGCCGGCCCAAGGGCTGCATCCTCACTCACCGGAACTTCCTCTCGGAGGTACGCGGAATCCTGACGGCGTCGATCGGTCAGACGGTCGCCAAACCTGGCAACCGGATTCTCACGTTCCTGCCCCTGGCACACGTGCTGGCGCGGGCAGTGTCACTCGCTGTCTTCGAAGGTGGTGCGGCGCAGGCGCACTGGGCTGATTTCGGTACCGTATCGGGTCAGTTCGCCCGGTACTCGCCACACATGATCCTCGGTGTGCCCCGGGTGTTCGAGAAGGTCCGTGACGCCGCGGCCGGGAAGGCCGCCGCAGGCGGAAAGCTCAATGCGGCGATCTTCCAGTTCGCCGAGGAAACCGCCATCGCCTACAGCGAGTCGCTCGACCACGGCGGTCCGAGCCTGGTCCTGAAGGCCAAGCGGACCATGGCCGACAAGCTCGTCTACAGCAAGCTGCGTGAGGCCATGGGCGGCGAGTGTCAGATGGCCATCTCCGGTGGCGGTGCGCTCAGCGCCAAGCTCGGGCACTTCTTCCGCGGAGTCGGCGTGCCGATCTACGAGGGCTACGGTCTGACCGAATCGACCGCTGCCCACACCGTCAACATGCCGGGATCACAGAAGATCGGTACCGTCGGACTGCCCCTGGGCGGCAACAGTGTTCGTATCGCCGAAGACGGCGAGATCGAACTGCGCGGCGGGGTCATCTTCAACGGCTACTGGTGCAACGAGAAGGCCACAGAGGAGGCATTCCACGACGGATGGTTCCGCACCGGCGACCTCGGTTCGCTCGACGCCGACGGATACACCGCGATCACCGGCCGTAAGAAGGACCTCATCGTCACCGCAGGTGGCAAGAACGTCTCGCCGGGCCCGCTCGAAGACCGGATGCGTTCGCACACCCTCGTGTCGCAGGCCGTCGTCCTCGGCGACGGGCGCGCGTTCATCTCGGCGCTGCTGACCGTCGACCCCGAGGTGTTCGACAACTGGAAGGCCGAGAACGGCAAATCGGCCGACGCCACCATCGCGGATCTGCGCCACGACCCTTCGTTGCGCGACGCGATGCAGACGATCGTCGACGACGCGAACAGCACGGTCTCGCATACGGAGGCCGTCAAGAAATTCGTGATCCTCGACCGCGACCTCACCGAGGAGACCGGTGAGCTGACTCCGACGCTGAAGATCAAGCGCAACGTCGTCGCCGAGAAGTTCGCCGCCGACATCGAGGGCATCTACGCGAAGCGCTGATTCTCACTCGGATTCGGACGGAGACAACGCCTCGGCCAGATTCGTGAAGCGCTCGTGACCGGTGAGGTCGTCGATGAGGACGGCCTCACCGTCGGCGTCGGCGAGCGGAACGCGCCAGTTCGGATACTCGTCGACGGTGCCCGGCTGGTTCTGACTCCGATGCTCACCCACCACATCGACCAGCGACAAGGCCAGCAATGCCGATGGGCTCGCAGCGATGAGTCGATGCAACGCCTCGACCCGGTCTTCTGTATCGCCGAGCAATCCCCGGTCGCGGGCGAGCCGGAGAACTGCGTCGCGTTCGGCTGCGGCCCCGGCTAGTTCGGTCTCCAGATCTCCCTCGAGCAGGCCGAGCTTCGACCGTATCGACACATGCTCCCCTGCAAGGTAACCGGACGTCGGCGGCAGGTCGTGTGTGGTGACCGACGTCAAGCAGAGCTGCCGGTAGGTCTCGGGCGCGCGAGGGGTGTCACCGTCCTTCTCGAACCACAGGATCGACGTACCCGCGACCCCGCGCTCGGCGAGATACTCCTGGACCCACCCCTCGAACACCCCGAGGTCCTCGCCGATGACGACCGCGTCGGCGCGGTGCGCCTCGAGCACCAGGATGCCGACCATCGCCTCGTGGTCGTACCTGACGTATGCCCCGTCGGTGGGTGACGATCCTTCCGGCACCCACCACGTGCGGAACAGGCCCAGGATGTGGTCGATCCGCACACCACCGGCATGTCGCAGCACCGAGCGGATCATCTCTCGATACGGGCGGTAACCGAGTTCGGTGAGTCGATCGGGCCGCCACGGTGGCTGGTTCCAGTTCTGCCCGTTCCGATTGAAGTCGTCGGGTGGGGCGCCCACGGTGACACCCGACGCGAGCGCATCGCCGAGAGTCCACGCGTCGGCGCCGTCACGCTGCACACCCACCGCCAGATCGTGCACGACTCCGATGTCCATCCCGGCGGCACGGGCGGCATCCTGCGCCGCCGCGAGTTGTTCGCCGCACAACCATTGAAGCCAGCGGTGGAAGTCGATGCGCTCGGCCAGTGCGACGCGTCGGCGCTCAACCCAGGGGTCGTCCGGCGACGTGGCTCGCTCGTCCCAGCGGGTGCGTCGTGGACCGGCCTTCTCCGCCAGCGCACACCACAGCGCGAAATCGTCGAGTGCGCGGCCACCGTCGGCGCAGAACGCCGCGTAGCGAGCCTGACGTGCCGGGCTCCTGGGGACACGATGGATACGTTCGAGCACCGCCAACTTGGCACGGAACGCCGGATCGCGCTTCAGACGTCCGGCCTTACGATTGGCCTTCGCGCAGTCCTGTGCGTGCTCGTCGAGGAGGGCGCGCTGCTTGCGTGAGAGATAGGCAACCTCGGGAATGTCCTCGACCCGCAGATACAGCGGATCGACGAATCGCCGCGACGACGGAAGATACGGAGACGGTTCGTGCGGGGGCCGGGGCTCGGCCGCATGGACCGGGTTGATCAACACGAAGTCGCCGCCGTAGCCCGCGGTGACCGCCGCAAGATCGGCGAGGTCGGCGAAATCGCCGATACCCCACGACCTGCGCGACCGCACCGAATACAACTGTGCGGCCAGACCCCACCGCCGGGCGCTGAGCACCCGGTCGGCAGTGGACAGCCGAGCCGGTGTCACGACGAGAGTCGCGGTCGCTTCGATGTCGTTGCTGCGCGCATGGATGGTGTGCCAGCCCAGCGGTAGCTCCGGCACCGCGAACGTCGCCCGGCCGATGAGCCGCCCGTCCACCGTTCTCGGTTCGACCCACACATCGAGCTGGTCGGCGTCGACCTCGGCGCCGTCCTCGGTCGTTACCCACACCGACACGGGATCGCCGTGTGGGACATGCACGGCGAAGGTGCGCCTGTCGCCCTCGATGACGACGAGCGAGAGCGGCAACATCTGTCGCCATGGCACGTTGGGCACATCCGCGAGCGAGTGCTCTACCTGGGCGTTGGACGCGGCAGGCACCTCGAGTGCCGCCAGGATCTTCCGCAACGTGCTGTCCGAGACCTGATGTTCGAGAGTGTCCCAACCGCGGTAGGTGCAGGACACCCCATGGTGCCCGGCGAGTTCGCGAAGCTTGTCCGACGACGTCACGCTCCGGAATCATGCCAGCAAACGTCCGTCGACGCCGCCAACTCGTCGCTGCTCGGTGGAGGTGGCTAGTCGCCGAAACCGTCGAAGAGCGTCGGCTCGTCCGGGTTGTCGAACAGTGGGGGCTGGTCGGTGCTCGACTTCGACTGCGGGTGCCGACGAATCGGACGGTCGGTGGGCTGTTCGAGATAGCTCAGCGCTGCGGCCAGAGACCAGCTCGTCAGCTTCCACTCGAGCGCCTTCGTATCGGCGGCAGCGACTCCGTCGTCGTCGCCTGCGAATGCTCGGTTGAGGGATTCGCTGGTCCAGCCCACGTGCTGCTCGGTGCTGAGTTCGAGGAACAGCTGCAGGCGCGAGGCCTCCTGGTCTCCGATCGCCGCGACCTTCTCGACAGCGATATCGGATCGCCCGTGCACGTGGTGATCGCGCAGTTCGAGCAGCGCCGACGGAAGATCGTCTTCGAGACGTGGTTCCCACAGGTCGTCCTCGAACATATCGTGCTCGAAATCGGTGGGTTCGAAATCAGAGGGTTCGAGATCGGAGGACTCGAAGTAGTGGTCGTGGCCGTGACCGCGCATCGGCAGGCCGCCGATATGCGCGGCGAAATCGTGGTCGACGACTTCGAGGAACTGGCTCATGCGATCGAGAGCGGACACCAGATGCTCGGGCACGAACGGTGACGCAGGCAGATGGTTGACGACAGCGACGCGGTCGTCGATCAGCACGAACTTCAGCTGCGGCCACTGCCGATTGAGGTCGGAGACCACCTCCATCGCGCGGGTACGACCACTGATCGAGTGCACGATCGGGGCGAGCAGATCCACCGTGGCAGCGCCCGCTCCGACCCCGACGAACACCAGAACATCGGCGAGACGCAGCACGAGGTCGCCGTCTTCGTCCCACGTCGGGGTGTCGCCGACCCGCTCGCCCACTGTGTCTTCGATGAGCTCGCGCAGGTGCTCCTCGCCGAGCGGATGGACCAGCCCCCGGACGGGCTCCTTCGGAATGATCTCGGCGACCGGCGCCGGAGTTTCGAACTCGTGCGCGCTTACGGTTCCGAAGGATTCTGCGCGCAGGAACAGCGGATGCGGAACGCCCCACACATCGCGAAGCGCGCGCACCGCGACCTCGGCGAGCCGATCGGCCCACGACGACGGTAGATCCATCCAGAATGCGGGCGAGCCGCCGTCCTCCGGCGTATCGGGATCTCGCGATGGTGCCTGCCAGCCCAGACCCAGCAGAATCGCCTCGTCTTCGGGTGACAGATGCCGATCCTCGGACAGATGGAGATTCGACGGCACTTCGCAGCGCACCTGCTGATCACCCCACGCGTAGAACTGCACGCACGGCCCGGCTGGCCCACCGGATTCCTCTGCCAGCGGCTCGAGCACGAGTCCGCCGCCGTCGCGCATGGTGGCGACGTGGTCGGCGAGGTCCCCCCGGAACTCGCGCCAGGCCCGGTCGACGTCGCGGTCGAATCCGCTTTCCGGTTCGTCCATGAACCTGCCCCCTTTTCCTTCCCGACATTGACCAGTGTGTCGTGAACACTAGTCGGCCTCACCGACACGACGCCTGTCGGTGAGCGTGTGGATCGGGTGGGAGCGCGCATACTTGCATCTGTGCCGAACCGCACGCGGTCACCCGACGCCGACAGATCGGCGCAGTTGCGCAGGCTCACGTGGCGGGCGTTGCTGCGCACGGTGGCGACGGTCGTCGTGGTGGGTACCGCATACTTCACGTTGCCGTTCACCGGACTCGACGACCTCTCCACACTGGTGCTGTTGCTGTGCGGGTCGGTGGTGGTGTGTGCTGTCTGTGGCTGGCAGATGTGGTGGGTCCTCCGGTCGCCGCATCCCGTGGTCCGGGCCGCTGAGGGAATCGCGGCGACCACCACCGTCTACATCCTCGGGTTCGCGTCGCTGTACACGGTGCTCTCGCAGGTGGAACCGGAAGGGTTCACCGAGGTCCTGACCAGAATGGGCGCCCTGTATTTCAGCTTGACGGTCTTCGCGACCGTCGGATTCGGGGACATCGCCGCGATCACCGATGGAACGCGGGCCGTGGTCTCGGCGCAGATCGTGGGCAATCTGATCTTCCTCGCACTGGTGGTGCGGTTGTTCGTGCTCACGGCGCAACATCGTCGGCGGCAGGTGGAGGAGCCGGCCGCAGAGAACGACCCGTGAATGTGGAACGTCCCCACCACCGGGCCGGTGATGAGGACGCTCGAGATCATGAGCCCGTGGGCGTCACGGGATGGTGAGCACCTGGCCCGCCCGGATCAGGTCCGGGTTGGAGATGCCGCTCGCATCGGCGATGCGCTGGTACTGGTTTCCGTCGCCGTAGAAGCGCTCGGCGATCGCCCACAGGGTGTCGCCGGAAGCGACGGTATGGGTACGCGGGGCCGGCGCAGCGGCGGGAGCGGGCTCGGCTGCCGGTGCGGCGGCGGCACGTGCAGCGGCGGGCGCGGCAGCCTTCGGGGCAACGCTGTCGCTCGCCCACACAGGCTTGCTGCCGGCGTACAGCACGACGTTGCGGTCGTCCTGCACCGTCAGGCGCACGCCCGAGTTGCCGCTGGTCTCCGATGCCCACACCGGGGAGTTGTCGTTCTTGTACAGGACGAAGTTGCCGTCCTCCTGGACGTTCGCGCGCACAGCGCCGGAGCCGTTGGTTCCTGCGGCCCACACGGCCTTGCCGCTCTCGGACAGGACCAGGTTGCCGTCCCTCTGGAGCGTGAGGGCGTACTTGCCGTTGTCGGACTTCAGTTCCTGGCCCACGCTGAGGCTCTGGCCGGCGTTGAGAGAGCTCACGCTGTCCCTTTCGATCGATGCGTTGTGATTCGGGCAACCGGCACGAACCGGATACCGTCACGCACAGTACCGCCGGTCGCGCGGCTTCCTGCGGATCCCGTCGCGGGTCTCCCTGTTTGCCGGATCACACGGTGTCGAGGGAACGCACGAACCTGCCGATCTGTGCCACCGCGCGTCTGCCCTCGGGTACCAGCGATGCTGCCGCCTGGAACACGTGTACCTGCTTCTCCCACACCTGTAGTTCTGTGGGAACACCGGCAGCGGCGAGGCGATACGCCATGGTCTCGGCATCGACGAAGGTCATTTCCTCGGACCCCGTCTGGATCAGTGCAGGCGGCATGCCGATCATCTCGAGATCCACCGGAGAGGGCACCGGTTCGTACCGGTCGTCGATCCGCTCGGCCCGCTGGATCAGAGTGGACAGCACCGGCACCGCGCGCCGCGGGAACAGAGCACACTTCTGGGCATTCGGGTGCTCGAGCTTGTGGTGGGGATCCAGATCGGTCAGGGGCGAGATCGCAACGGTGCCTGCGGCCCGGCCCAGCCCCAGACGTAGTGCTTCGTATGCCACCGAGAAGGTGAGGAATCCGCCTGCGGAGTCGCCGGCGATGACGATCCGGTCGATCGGGTAGCCGTGAGCGATCAACCACCGCAGCCCGGACAGGCCGTCGTCGACCGCGCGCCGGATCGGGTGATGCGGAAGCATCCGATAGGCCACCGAGAGCACCGGTGCGCCCGCTGCCGCCGAGATACGCGACACCAACTGACGATGGGTGGCCAGACCGCAGCACAGGAATGCGCCGCCGTGCAGGTACAGGATGGCGGTGCGACCGTCGCCGCCGGGGGCGCGCAGGAACTCGGCGGGACACGCGTCGAGTGCGACACGGTGATGTTCGGTCCCCGACACCGGCAGAAGCGGGAACGCCACACGGTCGACCAGACCCGATGGCCAGGGAAGTGCCGGGGCGAGCGCCCAGGCATCGAGGAACGGTCGCACGGTATTGCGCACCGAGAGGCTCAGCGCACGGGAAGCGAGGCTGACCCCGCCGTACTCCTCGATGTGTGGAGTATGGGCAGGCGACGACGATCCGGACGGCGACACGAGCGGGGGCGACACGAACGCGTCGGACAGAGCACTCATCTCGCCTCCTCGCGCCTATCGGTACCGGACAGGTGTTCGAGCTATGGATTCCCCAAGGTACGCCCGGCGAGCCGCCCGGGTGGGCGCTGTAATCCGATAGATACGGGGTGGCGCGGCCGATGCAGGTGGGACGGTGCCCTGTTACCGTTTCGATATTCCGGTCTCCCGAATCACGTGAGTGCTCAATGCATGTCGGACCGCGCGTGCAGTACCGACACGAGCTCGCGTTCCAGCGACACGAACTCCGGATCGGTCAGCAACTCCAGCGACCGCGGACGGGGCAACGGAACGAGGACCTCGTGCAGGATCCGCGCGGGGCGAGGGGAGAGCACGAGGACCCGATCGGACAGCAGGACGGCCTCGCGCACGTCGTGGGTGATCATCAGGACGGTCCAGCGGTGGCGCTGCCACACTTCCTGCAGCCACAACTGCATGTCGGTGCGGGTGAGCGAGTCGAGGGCGCCGAACGGCTCGTCGAGCAGCAGGACCTCACGTTGCTGGATGACGGTTCGGGCCAATGCGGCACGCTGACGCATCCCGCCGGACAACGCAGAAGGCCGGGCATCCTCGAATCCGGTGAGTCCGAACGCGGGGAACAACTTCCGTGCCCGCTCGCGTGCCTCCCGACGCGATGTCCCCTGCACCTCGAGAGCGAGGGCGCAGTTGTCGAGGACGGTACGCCAGGGGAACAACAGATCCTTCTGAGGCATCAGCGCGGCGCGTCCCGGCGCGGCGGGCCGCCCACCGACCGTGATGCTCCCCTCGTCGGGGGTGTCGAGCCCCGCGACGAGGCCGAACAGGGTGGACTTCCCCGATCCACTCGGTCCGATGACGGAGACGAATTCTCCTGGGGAAACGTCGAATCCGATGTCGTCGAGCACGTGGCTTGCGTCGAAGGACCGGTGGACGCCGGAGACGGTGACGGCGCTCATGCGCGACTCCCTGCTGTGCGATTCTCTGCTGCTCGATTCTCTGTGGTGAGGGCCCACGGCGCGACGATGCGTTCGGCCACGTAGGTGAGCAGGTACAACACCAGTGACACCGCTGCGGTGACGAGGACAGCGGCGAGCACCAGATCGGTGCGGAACGAGTTCTTCTGCATGGCCATGTAGATGCCGAGACCCGATGTGGCACCGACGTATTCCGCGAAGACCGCACCCACTACGGCATAGGTGATTCCGATGCGCAATGACGTGAAGAACCGCGGCAGGGCCGACGGGAGCCGCACATACCGGAACACCTGCCACCGCGTGGCCCCCATGCTTCGCAGAAGCGCCCCCGCCTCCCGGTCGGCCGCCGCGAAGCCCTCGATCAAACCGATCGCCATCGGGAAGAACGTGGCCAGTGCGATCACCAGGATTTTCGGCAGCAGACCGAAGCCGAACCAGATGATCATCAGCGGGGCGATCGCAACGATCGGCACCGTCTGGGAGGCCACGAACAACGGCACGAACGCTCGCCGCAACCACGGTGAGAAATCGACCGAGATCGCCAGCACCCACGCCAAGGTCAACGACACAGCGAACCCGACGATCGTGACCTGCAGCGTCGCGACGGCGTGCCCGGCGATGTCGGTGCGATGCGCCCATCCCTGGTGCAGCACCCGCGCGGGAGAAGGCAACACCTGAGGGCGGATTCCACTGATCATCACGTAGAGCTGCCACGCCGCCACGAGCACCACCGCGACGATGATCGCCGGCATCATATGGTTCACGCGGCGTCGGGCTGCGGTGCGTCGAGCCTCAGGGCGTTCGGTAGTCATCGGTGAAGTACGTGGACCAATCGGGCTCGCTGGTCAACGGTGAGCCGTCGGGACCGGTGAGCAACCCCTGCTCGTACAGGAACCTGGCGTACCCGGCCCATGTGCTCGCGTCGAGAGTGCCCACGCGGCCCTGGTCGTCGCGCATGTAGTCGGCCGAGAGCATCCGCTGGCTCTCGAAGACGAGTTCCTCGTCGGGGAACGCGCCCGGGTTGGCGTCGAGCAGTGCGCGGGCGCCGCGATCCGGATCGTCGGCGGCGATCTCGTACCCGCGCTGCACCGCCTGCACGAACGCGCGGGCCCGATCCTGGTTCTCGGTGAGCCAGTCCTCGTTGCCGTTCACGACGATCGCGTACTGATCGGGGAAACCGTAATCGGTGTAGTCGAAGTAGCGCATCGGCAGTCCGCGATGTTCCGCTTCGAGCCCTTCCCACGCGAGGTACGAGACGGTGAAGTCCGCGGTACCCGAGTAGACCGCCTCGTACGCGGACGTACCGAGGACGACCTCCTCGAATTCGCCGCGTCCACCGTCGTTTCGGATCACCTGGGCGAGCGCCTCGGCGTCGCCGGGGTCGGCGAACCCGGCGTACACGTGGCCGTCGAGGTCTGCCGGGCGTGTGAGATCCGCGCGGTCTGCCTTGACCCCGATCCCGGTTGCCCAGTGCTGCAACGGAGCGAGGACGGTGAGGGTGCGTGCCCCGGAGGAGCGGGAGAACGTCGCCATGCCGTGAGTGGAGATGCCGAACTCGGCGTTGCCTGCGTCGACGAGGGTGTCCGGTGTCGCCCCGTTGTAGGGCAGGATCTCGACGTCGAGTCCGGCGTCGTCGAACAGCCCTTCCTGCACCGCCACGTACAGGCCGGTGTGGTTGGTGTTGGGAGTCCAGTCGAGTGCGAACCGGATCGTGTCGTCGGAGCCACCACCGGCGCACGCGCTGACGGCGCACAGGGTGAGGGTCGCGACGGTGAGTGCCCTGATCCGGTGCCGCAGCGTCACGACGCGGGCCACGGCTGCGTGTTCAGGGCGGTATCCCAGAACAGCAGCTCGTAGCGGGTCGCGAGGGTGAATGCGTCGATCATCGCGTCGCGCTCGGAGGCGGTCGCGGCCGCACCGGCGGCGTCGACGAGGGTGCGCGCGGTGGCGACGGAATCCTGGAATGCCTGGTCGTCGTAGGTGGCCACCCACTGTGCGTACGGATGGGCGGGATCGGCGGCGAGCACGTCGGCCGCGCGCGAGGCCAGGTCGCGGCCCACTTCGGCGTAGATCCAGAAGCAGGGCAGCACCGCGGCGGCGCCCACCGGATACGGCTCGGTTGCCACGGTGGCCGTCAGGTACGACACGTAGCCGAGGCATGCGGGGGAGTGTGCGACCGGTTCGTCGTGCACGGGCAGTACGCCACCGGTGAGAAGCTGCTGGTGCAGCGAGGATTCCTCGGTCGCCGCCGTCGCGGAACTCGTCGCCCAGAAGGCGCCGGTGACCGGGTCCGGTGCCTTGGACGCGAGGAGCGCGAGGGCCTTGGCGTACCCGGCCAGATAGAGGGCATCCTGCTCGATGTAGAAGCGGAACGACTCGAGCGGAAGTGTGCCGTCGCCGAGGCGCCGCAGGAACTCGAGGTCGTCGATGGAGTCGCGCAGAACCTTCGTGCGGTCCCACAGGACATCGGTGAAACGGTCGGTGGGTGAATCGTGCGCAGGCACAGTCATCCCGAAACATCCCTTCGTCAGAATTACCTGATCAGGTTCGACGGGTGTGATCTCAGCCCCGCTCGTGCGGAGCACCCCGTGTCGGTCGGAGGCGACGATAGCACCTTCGCCGGGAAGGTGTCGGAGGAGACTCCCCTGGGTACGTTGGGATACGAGAAGCTCACCGGGAGGTCATGTGGACGCCGAGACACTCGTCGTCGGATGCAAGTACGGCGAAGCCCGCGGATACCGCGACGGCGAGGTGTACTCGTGGAAGGGGATCCCGTTCGCCGCACCGACCGGCGGAGACATGCGGTTTCGGTCACCGGAAGCGCCTCGGCCGTGGCCGGGCGTGCTCGACTGCGCGCGGTACGGACCGATCGCTCCGCAGAGCCGGAACAGCCCGATCGGGATCTCGTCCGACATGGCACTCGGCGAGGATTGTCTCTCGCTCAACATCTGGGCGCCCGAACCGGACGGCACACGGCGCCCGGTGATGGTGTGGATCCACGGCGGCGCGTACGTGATCGGATATTCGGGTCAGAAGATCTACGACGGACGCGTGCTCTGCGAAACGGGCAACGTCGTGGTGGTCACGCTCAATTATCGCCTCGGGGCGCTCGGGTTCCTGGATCTGTCGTCGTTCTCCACAGCAGGCGACACGTACGAGTCGAATCTCGGTCTGCGGGACCAGATTGCGGCGCTCGAGTGGGTGCATGACTGCATTGCGGACTTCGGCGGCGACGCAGGCAACGTCACCCTGTTCGGTGAATCGTCGGGTGGGGGATCTGTTACGACGCTGATGACGGTGCCGCGCGCCGAGGGGCTGTTCCACCGGGCGATCGCGCAGTCGCCGCCGGCGACGTCGGTGTACGGGCGTGAACGTGCCGCGATGGTGGCGCAGCGGTTCCTCGACGTCCTCGAGGTGCCGTCGGCCCGAGTCGGGACCCTGCGGGGAATGCCCTACGAACAGCTCGTCACCGCGGCCGAGACCGTGGTCGGGGAGATCCCCACGACCATGCCGGGCACGTTGGCGATGACACCGGTGGTCGATCGAGATCTGGTTCCCAAGTATCCGGTCGCGGCCTTCCAGAAGGGTCTGTCGCATCGGGTGCCGCTCATCATCGGTTCGAACAAGGACGAACCATCGATCTTCCGTTTCATGAAGTCGCCGCTGATGCCGGTCGACGATTCGGCGGTGAGGGCCATGCTGGAGGCACTCGCGAAGGATCGCCCTGATCTCGAGCCCGAACGCATCGCCGAGATCGCTGCAGCGTATCCCGATCTCCCGAAGCCGAGCGGCGCGATGGCCCTGTCGCGCGACGCAGGATTCCGGATGCCGGTGTTGTGGGTGGCGGAAGGGCACGCCGCGCATTCCCCGACGTGGGTGTACCGATTCGACCATGCAACGCCGATGCTCAAGGCGGCGCGCATCGGTGCCGGTCACGCAACCGAATTGCCATACGTATTCGGGAATTTCGGAACGCTCGGCCGAGATCCGAGTTTCTGGCTCGGGGGACGCAAGGGTGCGGTCGAGGTGTCTGGTCGGATACAGCGTCGATGGCTTGCCTTCGCGGAGCACGGGGTTCCTGCCGCCCTCGATGCGTCGAAGCACTGGCCGCCATACGAGCCCGACGAGCGGACGACTCTGCTCATCGATGCACGTGATTCTGTCGAGTCGGATCCGGATGGGTCGATGCGCGAGGTGTGGGGCGATCAGGTGATGGGCTTCTCCTGAGTTCTCTCGACCCTGATTTCTCTTGACCCGACTGAACGCGTGTGCAACCCTTGGAACATGCGTTCAGCCGAGGGCGATTCCGACCTCACCGCCCGTGCTCGCATCCGCGACACGGCAATCCGGTGTGTCGCTCGGGACGGCGTGAACGTGTCGCTTCGTGCTATCGCCGCAGAGTGCGGAGTGAGTGCCTCGCTCATCGTGCATCACTTCGGTTCCCGGGCCGGCCTGCGTGAATATTGTGACGAGTACGTTCTTCGCAGTGTCCGCGAGCTCAAGAGTTCGGTCCTCGAGCCGGGCAGCGGTGTCGCGGCGATGTTGGCTCAGATCGAGGACATCGGGAGTTATGCCCCGCTCATCGGCTATCTGATCCGGAGCCTCCAAGCTCGGGGACCCGCTTCGCAGGCGTTTCTCGATCATCTGGCGGCGACCACCGAAGGCTATCTCGAACAAGGGGTCGCATCCGGCGTGGTTCGTGCAAGCCGGGACCCCCGGGCGCGGGCACGAGCACTCGTCGAATTCAGCACCGGCGCGTTGTTACTGCATGTTCCCGGGCCGAGCGAGCCCCTCGACCTCGATGAATTGCCCACGTGGCTGCGCTCGTACACCGACCGCATGTTGCTCCCGCTGCTCGAGCTCTATTCCGAACCGCTGCTCACCGACTCGGCGATGCTCGACGCATACCTGGCCGTCCGGGAGGCGGCTGCCCCGTAACGATCACGGAGGTTGCACCATGGACACACCCGCCATCGACACAGTCGACCTCGTCAAGACATTCGGAACAACCCGTGCTCTCGACGGATTCTCGATCGAAGTCGGAACCGGCACCGTGGCAGGGTTTCTCGGACCCAACGGTGCCGGAAAGTCCACCGCGATCCGCGTACTGCTCGGTATGCTCCGCGCCGACTCCGGTTCGGCTCGGGTCCTCGGACTCGACCCGTGGACCGACGCGGTGGCGATTCACCGTCGCATCGCGTACGTCCCGGGCGACACCAATCTGTGGCCGGCGCTCACCGGCGGCGAGATCATCGATCTGCTGACCCGGATCCGCGGGGGCGACAACCCTTCCCGCCGGGCCGAACTCCTCGAACGGTTCGAACTCGACCCCACCAAGAAGGCCCGTACCTACTCGAAGGGCAACCGGCAGAAGGTCGCGCTCGTCGCGGCGCTGGCGTCGGACGTCGAGTTGTACATGTTCGACGAGCCCACGTCCGGACTCGACCCGCTGATGGAAGCGGTGTTCACCGACGAGGTGCGTGCGTTGCGTGATGCCGGACGGACGGTTCTCCTGTCGAGTCACATTCTGGCCGAGGTCGAAAAACTTTGCGACACAGTGACGATCATTCGGGCAGGGAAGGATGTGGAGACCGGAACACTCGCGCAGCTGCGGCACCTGACCCGCTCCGCGGTGCGGGCCACCACGCCCACGCTGCCCGCCGGTTTCGCGTCGATGCCGGGTGTGCACGATCTGACCTACGACGACGGCCACCTCGCGTTCGACGTCGACAACGCTTCCGTCAACCCGGTGCTGCGTGCACTCACCGAACTCGACATCGCGAACCTGACGATCACGCCGCCGTCGCTCGAAGAGCTGTTCATGCGTCACTACGGCGACACGCTCACCGACGTGCCCGAAGGTGAGGAGGTGACCACCCGATGACCGCCACCCTCGCTCCCCGCGAGCACCGGGGAACCCGAAGTGTCCACCGTTTCAGTGGAATCGTCGAATTGCTTCGGCTCTACCTCCGGCTCGACCGCATCCGCATCACCGTGTGGACCCTCGCACTCGCGTTCACCGTGTACGTGACCGTGGAAAGCCTCATCGCCGCGTATCCGGACGCGGCCGCGCGGCAGGCCCGCGCGGGCCTGCTCGAGAACCCTGCCGCGGTGCTGATGACCGGGCCCGCATACGGGGCCGACAACTACACCCTCGGCGCAATGACCGCGAACGAACTGAGCCTGACGGTGTTCGTCGCTGTCGCGATCATGAGCATCCTGATGGTGGTGCGGCACACCCGCGCCCAGGAGGAAGCGGGCCGACTCGAACTGCTCCGCGCGCTCCCCGTGGGCCCGTTCGCGCCGCCTGCGGCAGCGCTGCTGTCCGTCGCCGTCGCCGATGCGATCGTCGGTGCCGGGGTCGCCTTCTCGCTGATGGCGGGCGGACTCGCGATCACGGGGTCGCTGCTGTTCGGCGTGGCCACGGCCGTCACCGGGCTTCTGTTCGGCGCTGTGGCGGTGGTGACTGCGCAGTTCAGTGAGCATGCGCGGGCCGCGACAGGTTCCGCGCTCGCCGCGCTCGCGGTGGCGTTCCTGGTGCGCGGATTCGGGGACATCATCGAACCCACCGGGTCGTGGCTGTCGTGGCTGTCGCCGATCGCGTGGGCGCAGCAGACCCGACTCTACGTCGACGAACGGTGGTGGCCACTGCTGTTGTCGGTGCTCGCGATCGGTGTACTGCTCGCGGTCGCCGTCGCACTGTCTCGGCGCCGCGACATCGGCGCAGGCCTGCGCGCCCCGAAACCGGGACCGGCGGAAGCGTCGCCGTCGCTGCTCACACCGCCCGGACCGACATGGCGGCTGCTGCGCGGGACTTTCGTGGCGTGGACCGCGGCCCTCGCGATCATCGGGCTGGCGATGGGCACGCTTGCGAATTCGATCGGCGACATGGTCGAGGAGGTCCCCGACATCGTCGAGTTCCTCGGTGCCGACACAGAATCGTTGACTGCATCCTTCGGCGCGACGATGCTGCTGTTCCTCGTCGTGGGGGTTGCGGCGTTCGCAGTCTCGGCGGTCATGCGCGTGCGCGGCGACGAGGACGCCGGCCGGGTCGGGTTGGTGATCGTCACCGGAACGCCGCGGACCCGCTCGTTCCTGTGGACCGTTGCGGTGATCGTCGCGCAGGTCTTAGTCGCTCTGGCCGTCACGGGCGCCGCCACCGGCCTGGGTATGGCGGTCGCGACCGGCGAAGCGGACTGGATCATCCGGATGTGCGGGGCCGCACTGGCCTACGCACCCGCGGTCCTGTTCGTGTTCGCGGTGACGCTCGTGCTGGTCGGTTTCGTTCCGCGTCTCGCGAATCTCGCGTGGATCCTCGTCATCTACGCGGTGTTCGTGGCGTGGTTCGGCGAATTACTGAACCTGTCGCAGTGGCTGCGCGACCTCTCGCCGTTCTCGCATATTCCGCTGGTCCCCTACGAAAGTGCAAGTGCGGCAACGATGCTCGTACTCGGGGCTGTTGCTGTGGTCTTGGTCGCGGCGGCGGTCGTGGGCTTCCGCCGCCGCGATGTGATGGTGTGACTCGGGCAGCTCAGTTGCGATATTCAGGATGCTCGGAGACGAACTTCTCGACATACGAGCAGGACGTACCGATCTTCAGACCTTCGGCCCGGGTTGCGTCGAGCGCGAACTGCACGACCTGCCCGGCGAGCCCGCGACCTCGGAAGTCGGGTTCGGTGACTGTGTGGTCGAAGTCGCGCAGCCCATCGACCTCGCTGTAGTCGGCGTATGCCCCCAGATCGTCGCCGAGGAACAGCGCGAACCGTGACTGTGCGGGCAGGTGCTCGATGCGGTTGGCGTTCCCTGTGTTGTTCGACATGCTCACGACTTTACCTCCGGGCCTGATCGCCGTCGGTCAAGATCACCAGGGCGTCGTCGTCGCGCAGCGCCACGTACGGGACTGACTCGCGCCGAAAATATTCCAGTGTGCGGTCGACACCGTCGTCGCCCAGAGCGGAGTCTCCCACGTGGGGGACGATCGAGTGCTCGACCCAGCCGAGGCCGTCCCACACCACCGGGCCCGCCCCGATCGCGGCGACCTCGGCGGGATCGTCGGAGAATTCGAGTCCGCGCAGCGTCGGTGTCGCGATGCACGCCCCGGCGCTGTACCCCCCGTATGCGAGGGTGCCGTCGCCGACCAGGTCGGTGAGTACTGTGTCGCCGCCGCTGCGGGCGAGCTGCGCGCGGAGCACGAACGTGTTGCCCCCGCGTACCCAGACCGCGGAGAACGTTGTCAGGCGTGCGCGGAGAGAGTCCGGATCGCCCAGGTGGTCGCGGAGATCCACCTCGTCCGGGTCGTATCCGAGAGCGCGCAACGGCCCGAACTCGCTGACCACACTCGACGCCCGGGCGCGGGACGGCCACGCGTCGCCGGCATTCGCGATCACAGCGATCCGGCCGGGCCCACGCGTCACCTCGAGTAGGCGCGCGGGATCGGAGCCGAACCGATACGACGACAGAAACAGGCGCATCGTCAGATCGTGAACGCGAGATTCTCGACAATACGGCGACCCACTGCGGTGTCGCCGCCGAGAGTCACCTCGTCGAGCTTGTCGACGCCGCTGACCCGCCCGCCGGCAAGCCGCACGAACAGGCCCGAGTCCATCGTGATGGTGGCCGTCGCAGGCTCCGACAGCGACGGCACCACTCTCGCGCGACCGGCCACCTCGAGATGGATGGTGCGGGCGAGGGGGCCGGTGAGTTCGATCGTGATCCGCGAACCTTCGGGAGCCTTGCCGCGTTTGCCCACGACGAACGGCACCGCACCGAACATCTCGGCGGATCCGAGTTCGGCCCGGGGGCCGCCCTCACTTCCGACGGTGCCCAGCGCGTCGTGGATATCGAGTTCGTGCAACCAGCAGTCGAACACCCGGATACGCATGAACCGGCCGTAGGTGGCGGGGCCGATCGGGGTATCGGCCGGTGCATCGAAGTCGGCCTGCGTCATCGCGCCGAGACTCTCGCGCCGCTGCGCCACGATATCGCGGTAGCGGGTCAGCACATCCGCACCGGCGACACCGCGGAAATGCTCGACCCACTGTTCGTTGAAGGCGCCGATCTCGTTGCGCACGTGGCCCAGCGCGTGCACGTCGATGTCGACGTGAGGTGCGGCGACGCCGACAAGCAGCGATTCGGTCCCGATCAGGTGAGCGACGATGTCCTTGACCGTCCACCCGGGCAGGTCGGTCGGGGTGAACCACGCATCGCCCTCGATCCCGGACAGCAGTGCGTCCAGAACCTCGAATTGTTCGAGGAGCAGTGGCCGGATGATATCGATAGGAAACTCGCTGGTTCCGGAACTGCCGGACAGGGTTGTCACTGATTCTCCTCTGCTGAGAGACGATCGAGACCCGCACGGATGGCCGCCGCGGTGGACTCCGGGTCGCGGGGCTTGCGGCGCATGGCGCCGATCCCCAGACGGACGCGGTCGCCGTTCCATCGAGGAATGACGTGCAGGTGCATGTGGAAAACGGTCTGGAACGCGGCGCGGCCGTCGTTGACCACCAGATTGGCACCGTCGGTGGCCAGATCGGACCGGGTGAGTGCGCGGGCCAAGCGTTGACCCGCCGTGAACATCGATGCCCCGTACGCAGGATCGAGATCCTCGAGCCGATCCGAGTGGGCCCGCGGCACCACCAGCAGATGACCACGCGCCAGCGGCCGGATGTCGAGGAACGCGACCACACGGTCGTCCTGGTAGACGAGTGCGGCCGGCGCTGCGCCCCCGGCTATGGCGCAGAACACGCAGGAGTCCACCGACTCACTGTAACTCCGACACCAGGTCCGGCAGCCCGACCGCCGCCGTCGTGCGCCACACCTCGTCGACCTGATCCGACAGGTCGGTGTCGTCAGGATTGATTTCCACCACCGGAACTCCGTGGCGTCGTGCGAGTGACGGCAGGCCCGCCGCGGGATACACCACCCCTGACGTACCGACGACGAGCAGGAGATCTGCTTCGCGCAGGGACGCCGTTGCGGCCTCCCACGGCTGCTCGGGCAACATCTCGCCGAACCACACGACGCCGGGACGAACGATCCCGCTGCAGTTCTGGCACGTGGGTGGATCGAGTCGTGCGACGGGTTGCTCCGGTGGCTCGGCCACTTCTGCATCGAGTCCGCAGTCGGTGCAACGCGGTGAGAACAAACTGCCGTGCAGGTGGGCGAGCACCGTGCTGCCTGCGCGCTCGTGCAGATCGTCGACGTTCTGCGTCGTGATCTGCAGATCGGCGTTGCGTCCCCACTCGGACAGTGCGAGATGACCGGCGTTCGGCTGCACGCGCCGCACCAGTCCGACCCGCCACTGGTACCAGGCCCACACCAGCGCGGCGTCCTCGTTCCATGCTTCCGGGGTCGCGAGCGATGCGGCGTCGAAGTTCTCCCACAATCCGGTCTGGGCGTCGCGGAAAGTAGGTACACCGCTCTCGGCGGACATGCCTGCGCCGGTGAGGACGGCGATGCGCCGCGCGGGGCGCGCGAGGTCGAGGATCGCAGTCGGGACGGCCATGGCGCCAGGTTAGGGGACTCGATCAGGTTGTGGGGGAGTTGTCCCACTCGTGTCCACAACGCGGGCACGGTGCATCGCGGTCGTCGAGGAACAGTCCGCATTCCGGACAGACGCGGTCGAGCCAGCACACTGGGTCGCCGCCGAGGTCGGTGCCGTCGGTCATCGCTTCGTCCTACTCTCCGCGCAGATGCTCGGCAAGAACCTCCGCTCCGCTGTGCTCGACATCGCGGGTCGCGGTGAGGAGGACGAGGGGCCGTCCGTCGGCAAATGTGTCGAGTTGCTCGATTGCGGCGCGACCGCCGGGCGACGTCAACTCCTCGATGTACCGATCACGGAACTCGGCGAACAACGCTGTGTCGTGCGAGTACCACTTGCGCAGGTCCGTGGACGGCGCAAGATCCTTGACCCAGTCGTCGTAGTGGAACGCATCCTTGCGAAGTCCTCGCGGCCACAACCGGTCCACGAGGACACGCACGGAGTCCTCGGCGCCGGGGTGGTCGTAGACCCGTTCGACAGTGACTGCACGTCGCGACATGTGGCCCTCCCGAAGTCGTCCTCTCACAGTGCCGAACCCGGCGATGTGAAGTGAGGTGCCTCACATTCTTGCATTTTCTTACTGTTCGGACTCGATTCAGACACACCGGACCGCTTGCGACTCCGAGGTGGGAGCGGTAGGTCTGGCAAGGCTTACAACACACGTGTAGGGCCGTCACATGGCCGAAGACACGCATATTCGCCGCCGATCGCGGCGCCGCGCGCGGCAATTTTCATTCGACGCAGGAGTTAGAGAATATTGAGTAGCGAAGAATCGAACACGGAGAGCGGGGACCGCCGCCGCCCGGCCGTCGGTGTCGTTCGTGAGACGAACGACGGCGAGCGGCGGGTCGCGCTGGTGCCGAAGGTTGTGCCCTCACTGATTTCGAAGGGCCTCGATGTCATCGTCGAGCCCGGTGCCGGGCAGAACGCACTGATCCCGGACGAGGCATACAAGGAAGCGGGCGCCACGCTCGGCGACGCATGGTCGGCCGACATCGTCGTCAAGGTCGCACCGCCGTCGGACGCCGAGATCGCCCGGTTGAAGTCGGGGCAGAAGCTGATCGGTTTCCTCGCCCCGCGCAATGCAGAGAACCAGATCGACGCGCTCACCACCGCCGGTGTCGAGGCGTATGCCGTCGAGGCCATCCCGCGCATCTCGCGTGCCCAGGTGATGGATGCGCTGTCGTCCCAGGGCAACGTGTCGGGGTACAAGTCCGTGCTCGTCGCCGCTTCCGAATCGACGCGCTTCTTCCCGATGCTCACCACCGCGGCAGGCACAGTGAAGCCGGCGACCGTGCTGGTGCTCGGTGTGGGTGTCGCGGGCCTGCAGGCTCTCGCGACCGCCAAGCGCCTCGGTGGCCGCACCACCGGGTACGACGTGCGACCCGAGGTTGCCGACCAGGTGCGGTCGGTCGGTGCGCAGTGGCTCGACCTCGGCATCGACGCCGCAGGCGAGGGCGGATACGCCCGTGAGCTCACCGAAGAGGAACGCGCTGCGCAGCAGCAGGCCCTCGAAAATGCCATCAAGGGCTTCGACGTCGTCATCACCACCGCTCTCGTGCCGGGTCGTCCCGCGCCGCGCCTGGTGACCGCCGCCGCGGTCGAGGGCATGAAGCCCGGTTCGGTCATCGTCGACCTCGCCGGTGAAACCGGTGGCAACTGTGAGCTCACCGAGCCCGGGCAGACCGTCGTCAAGCACGATGTGACGATCTGCTCGCCGCTGAACCTGCCCGCGACGATGCCCGAGCACGCGTCGGAGCTCTACTCGAAGAACGTGTCCGCGCTGATCGAGCTGCTGCTCGACGAGAGCGGCGCGCTCGCGCCCGACTTCTCGGACGAGATCCTTTCGGGTGCATGCGTGACGCGGTCGAAGGAGAACGTCTAGATGTACAACGAACTGCTCGCGAACATCGCGATTCTGGTCCTTGCCGGATTCGTCGGATTCGCCGTCATCTCCAAGGTCCCGAACACGCTGCATACGCCGCTGATGTCCGGTACCAACGCCATTCACGGCATCGTCGTGCTCGGCGCCCTGGTGGTCCTCGGGCATCTGCCCGGCGACGCCCACTGGGGAATCAAGATCATTCTGTTCGTCGCTCTTGTCTTCGGCACCCTGAACGTGGTCGGCGGCTTCGTCGTCACCGACCGCATGCTCGGGATGTTCAAGCAGCGCAAGGAGGCCCCGAAGGCTGCCGAGAAGGGGGCTGACGCCTGATGAGTTACCTCGTTTCAGTGTTGTACATCGTCGCGTTCGGGATGTTCATCTACGGTCTGTCGGGTCTGACCGGGCCCAAGACCGCGGTACGCGGCAATTACATCGCAGCCGCCGGTATGGGCCTCGCGGTCGTCGCGGTGCTCATCGACATCCGCGACACCGACAACTGGGGACTGATCATCGGCGGCCTGGCCGTCGGTGTCATCCTCGGCGTCCCGCCCGCACTCAAGACCAAGATGACGGCGATGCCGCAGCTGGTCGCATTGTTCAACGGTGTCGGTGGTGGCACGGTCGCGCTCATCGCGTGGGCCGAGTTCCTCGATTCGACGAGCTTCACCGAGCTGACCGACGAGCCGACCGTGGTCATGATCGTCGGCTCGCTGTTCGCCGCGATCATCGGCTCGATCTCCTTCTGGGGCTCGCTCGTCGCGTTCGCCAAGCTGCAGGAACTGCTCAACAAGAACCTCGAGAAGAAGCTGGTCTCGGCTGCGAAGCTGTTCCAGCTCGCCAACATGATCCTGGTCGTCGCGTCCATCGCGGTCGCCGTGTACATCGGCATCAGCGCCGACGGTGAGCCGCTCGCGTCGTTCTGGATCGTGCTGTTGCTCGTCATCGCGGGTCTGATGGGTCTGTTCGTCGTGCTGCCGATCGGCGGCGCCGACATGCCCGTGGTCATCTCGCTGCTCAACGCCCTGACGGGTCTGTCCGCTGCTGCGGCAGGCCTGGCGCTGAACAACCAGGCGATGATCGTCGCAGGCATGATCGTCGGTGCGTCCGGCACCATCCTGACCAACCTGATGGCCAAGGCCATGAACCGCTCGATCCCGGCAATCGTGTTCGGCGCGTTCGGCGGCGGCGACGACGGCGGCGCTACGGCAGGCCCCGGTGGTGGCACCGTCAAGGCGACCTCGGCTTCCGATGCCGCGATCCAGATGGCGTACGCCAACCAGGTCATCGTCGTCCCCGGCTACGGTCTGGCCGTCGCTCAGGCGCAGCACGCCGTCAAGGAGATGGCGGCACTGCTCGAAGAGCGTGGTGTCGAGGTCAAGTACGCGATCCACCCGGTCGCCGGTCGTATGCCCGGCCACATGAACGTCCTCCTCGCCGAGGCCGACGTCGAGTACGACGCGATGAAGGAAATGGACGACATCAACGGTGAATTCGGCCGCACCGATGTCACCATCGTCATCGGCGCCAACGACGTGACGAACCCTGCCGCGCGGCAGGATTCGTCGAGCCCGATCTACGGCATGCCGATCCTCAACGTCGACCAGTCGCGTTCGGTGATCGTGATGAAGCGGTCGATGAGTTCCGGTTATGCCGGCATCGAGAACCCGCTGTTCACGCTCGACCAGACGTCGATGCTGTTCGGTGACGCGAAGAAGATGGTCGGTGAGGTCACAGAGGAGCTGAAGGCTCTCTAGAGTTACTGCGTCTCTAGAGTTACTGCAGAGCTGAAGGCTCTCTGGTCGTTCATCCGAAAGTGTTGATGCGAGCCCGCGTACCGGGGAGGGTCGCAAAGATTGTCAATTTTGT
>NZ_JBHWWZ010000026.1:0-71941 GCF_042730275.1 Rhodococcus sp. NPDC060086 | reverse complement strand
GCAGGACACCCTGCGGATCGGCCCCTTCACGCTGCGCAACCGGATGATCTTCCCCGCGCACCTGACCAACTTCTCGGACGGCGGCACGATCACCGACCAGCACATCGCCTACTACGAGGCGCGTGCGCGCGGCGGCGTATCCATGATCATCACCGAGGAGCACACCGTGCACCCCTCGGACCGGCCCTACGAGAAACTGATCCGCGGGTGGGATCCGGCGGTGCTCCCCGGATACCGGCGACTCACCGACACGGTGCACCGCTACGACACTCGAATCCTCGCGCAGCTCAATCACAACGGCGCGCAGGGCAGCTCGATGTACACCGGACGTCCGTTGTGGTCGCCGGGAACGGATCCGGACCCGTTGTTCCGGGAAGTGCCGATGGCGATCGGTGAGCCCGAGATCGCGGAACTCGTCGACGGATACTCCGACGTCGCGCGTCGATGCATCGACGGCGGATTCGACGGCGTCGAGATCCAATGCTCGCAGGCCTCGATCCTGCGAGCTTTCCTTGCGCCCGGCACCAATCCGCGCACCGACCGGTACGGAGGCGACCTGCAGGGGCGGGCACGGTTGCTGCTCGACGTGGTGGAGGGTGTCCGGGCAGCGATCGGACCGGACCATGTGGTGGGGGTGCGGCTGAGCGGGCACGATGGTGTCGACGGCGGCATAAACATCGACGACGCCGTGCGGGTGGCGCGCATGCTCGAGGAGAGTGGCGACGTCGACTATCTCAACACCTCGGTGGGGGTCGCGACCGAAACCCTGCACCTCATCGAGGCGCCCATGGCGACGCCGCACGGCTATTCCCTGTTCGTGCCCGACGCGATCCGCGCTTCCGTGGAATTGCCCGTCGTGGGTGTCGGGCGGTTCACCAGACCGGACCAGGTTCGAGCAGCCTTGTCCGACGGTGTGTGTGATCTCGTGGGTGCGGTGCGAGCCCAGATCGCCGATCCGGACTTCGCCGACAAGACGCTGTCCTTCCGCGACGACGAGGTGCGCCCGTGCATCGGCTGCAACCAGGAATGTATCGGCCGCGTCGGGCTGGGCAGGTGGATCGGCTGCACTGTGAATCCGCGTGTGGGCCGGGAATCCGAGTCGCTGCCCGAACCCCGGATACCCGAACCCCAGATGCCGGGACGCCGGGTGCTCGTGGTGGGTGGGGGACCGGCCGGACTTCAGGCCGCGGCCACCGCTGCACATCGGGGCCACATCGTCACCCTCTGCGAGCGGGAGGCAGTGGTGGGCGGTCAGATTCGAGGAGCCGCGACAGCGCCCTATCGCGGTGAACTTCTCGGGATCGTGACAAGCCTCGAAGCACAATGCGTGCGGGCAGGTGTCGAGATCCGCACGGGGGTCGAGGCCGACGTCGAGGTGGTCCACGAACTCCGGCCCGATGCGGTGATCGTGGCGACGGGTGCACGCCCTGCCCGCCCTGCCTGGGCGGGCGCGTCGCCGCAGGTCGTTGATGTGCGCGATGTACTCGAGGGGCGCGCCGAGCCGAGCGGTCGCGTGCTCGTCGTCGACGATCTCGGATTCCACGAGGCGACTTCGGTCGCCGAGCTGCTCGCCGATCGGGGCTGCGATGTGACGGTGTGCACGCCCGGAATGATCGTCGGCCAGGACCTCGGGCTCACCCTCGATATGGACGGCTGGATGCGTCGTGCACACGAGAAGGGCATCGACAGGATCACCGATGTGACGATCGCCGGTCTGACGGTTCGCGACGACCGGCTCGACGTGTCGCTGGGACATCACCCCACCGGAGAGACCCGTGTGCTCACGGTCGACGGCGTGGTGGTGGCGACCCACCAGGAACCCGTCGACGAACTGTGGACAGCGCTGTCGGAGAGCGGGATCCAGGTGTCGCGAGTGGGTGATGCAGTGACCCCGCGCCGCGCCCACGCTGCAATCTTCGAAGGTGACCGCGCGGCGCTGGAATTGGGGGTCTGACGTAGGCGCCGCGAATACTTGCATTGGATTCGGCGGGGAGGCCACGAGCCGGGTGGAGGAAGGCGGGTCGTGATTGAGTGGCTCGGAGCCTACGTGGGGGGTAGCGTGGCCGTGCTGAGCCGACGTCAGACAGACAGTGCAATATCGTCCCGGCGTCGCGCCGGATCCGGAACCGGTACCGCATCGATCAGTGCGCGGGTATACGGCTCCCGCGGGTTCGTGAAGACCGTATCGACAGGTCCGGTTTCGACGACCGACCCCGACTGCAACACCACGACGCGATCGGCGACCTGGTGCACCACAGCCAGGTCGTGGCTGATGAACAAGCACGCGAACCCGAGTTCGCGCTGGATCTCGGCGAACAGGTCGAGCACCTCGGCTTGCACCGACACGTCGAGCGCACTGGTGGGCTCGTCCGCGATGAGCAGCCGCGGCGCCAGAGCCAGCGCTCGGGCCAGCGCGACACGTTGCCGCTGTCCGCCGGAGAGCTGATGTGGGAAACGGTCGGTGAGGGCCGCAGGCAGGCGCACAGCATCGAACAGGTCGAGAACCCGCTTCCGTCGCTCCGCCGGGGTGCCGACGGAATGCACGTCCAACGGCTCCCGGACGCTGGCGCCGACGGAGAGTCGGGGATCGAGTGAGGTTGCCGGATCCTGCTGCACGAACGCCACATCGCGACGCAATGTGCGGAGCTGGGCAGCGGAGATCGTGGCAAGGTCATGGCCCTCGACCGACACCCGCCCCGATGTTGCCTGCACCAACCCGATCGCGACGCGACCGAGAGTGGACTTGCCGGAACCGGATTCGCCGACGAGCCCGACCACTTCGCCGGCGTGCACGGTGAGGTCGACGGCGTCGACCGCCCGGAATGCCTCGGTGCCGCGGCGCCCGGGGTAGGTGACGCCCACCGAGTCGAGTTCGAGGACGATCTCGGATTCGGCTTTCGCCGGGACAGGCGCACTCGCGTGCTCGGGCATCCGGGGCACCGCGTCGAGCAGCGCCCGGGTGTACGGATGTTCGGGTGCATCGAAGAGTGAATGCGTGGTGTCGGTCTCGACGACGGTCCCGTTGCGCAGGACCACCACGCGATCGGCATGCTGGGCGACAACGCCCATGTTGTGGGTGATGAGCAGAATCCCCATACCGGTGCGTTCACGAATGCGACCGAGCAGTGCAAGGATCTCCGCTTGCACAGTGACGTCGAGCGCAGTGGTCGGCTCGTCGGCGACGAGCAGATCGGGATCATTCGCCAGAGCGAGCGCAATCGCGACACGCTGTTTCTGCCCGCCGGAGAGCTGATGGGGATAGTGGTCGATCCGCTTCGCGGGCTCGGGGATCTCGACCTGTTCGAGAAGCGAGATCGCGAGCTTTCTCGCTTCGGCCTTCGAAACCTTCCGGTGTGCACGGATGGCCTCGCGCAGTTGCCAGCCGATGCGGCGCACAGGGTTCAACGCGCTCTGCGGTTCCTGGAAGATCAAGGCGACGTCGGAGCCCCGATAGCGCGCGAGGTCGCTCTCGTCGGCGCCGGTAATTTCGTTTCCGCCCAGGAGGATCGAGCCCGCTGCGGACGCCGTCTCGGGGAGGAGGCCGAGGATCGCCCGCGCGGTCATGGACTTGCCGGATCCGGATTCGCCGACCAGCGCCACGACCTCGCCGCGCTCGACCTGGAGTGAGACGTTGTCGACGGCGGGGAGTCCGGTTCCGAAGTCGATGGTGAGGCCGGAGACGGTGAGCAGTGGAGTGGTCACGGGGAGGTCCTTGCTGGTGAGTGCGGCGGGGGTCACCGGCGACGCGAACGGGCGGCCAGTGCTTGGGAGATCAGGAGCAGGCCGAGGACGAGAACGACCACCACGACCAGCGGACCTACGACGAACAACGGTGAGTGATAGGCGTTCTGGGTGCCCTCCTTGATGAGCGAGCCCAGGGACGGCGTGGGTGGTGTGATTCCGAGGCCGAGGAAGCTCATTGCACCTTCGATGAACACTCCGACAGACATCGCGAGCGCGAGCTGCACCGTGAGCGGTTCGAGGCAGTTCGGGAGGATGTGCCGGCGCATGATCCATCCCTCATCGGCGCCCACGGATCGTGCTGCTTCGACGTACGGTGCCTGGCGCACCGTGAGGACCGAGGTCCGCATCAGGCGTCCGAATACCGGGATCTCAGCGAGCACGATCACCGTGGCGATCGTCCATACACCCGGGCCGATCACCATCGCCAGAGCGATGGCCAGCACGATGGTCGGGAACGCGAGGATCAGATCGAACGCGCGCTGGACGAGCGTGTCGAGCCAGTCGTACCGGGTCGCGGCCAGTCCGAGTAGTGAGCCGAGCGCCGCGCCCACGGGGACCGCGAGGAATACGACGGCCAGGTCGATACGGATGCCGTACAGGGTGCGGGAGAGGACGTCGCGGCCGACGGAGTCCGTACCGAGGAGATGGTCGCCGCCCGGCGGCTGGAGGGTGGCACCGGGGATCTGCTGGTCGGGGGCGAACGGGGCGAGCCACGGCGCGAGCAGTCCTGCCAGGACCACGATCCCGACCAGGATCAGACCGGCCAGTCCGCGGCCGCGGCGAAGTGCGCTCCAGGCGCTGTCGCGGTCCGCGCCGAC
Organism: Rhodococcus sp. NPDC060086; assembly: GCF_042730275.1. Taxonomy (NCBI): domain Bacteria; kingdom Bacillati; phylum Actinomycetota; class Actinomycetes; order Mycobacteriales; family Nocardiaceae; genus Rhodococcus; species Rhodococcus sp. NPDC060086. The sequence goes on along the minus strand of NZ_JBHWWZ010000026.1, from coordinate 67,379 downwards.
CGGGGAGACCGGGTCAACGGTGACGGTCATCGTGCTCATGCTTTGTCTCCCAGCCGAATTCGGGGGTCGAGTGCCGCATTGATCAGGTCGGTGACCAACTGGATGATCACGAACAGTGCCACCGAGAAGAGCAGCATCACCTGCACCACCGGATAGTCCCGGCTCGAGATGGCGCGCTCGATGAGATGGCCGAGTCCGGGCCACGCGAAGATCGCTTCCACCAGTACGGCACCTCCGAGCAGGTGGCCGATCTGGATGCCGAGGACGGTGATCGAGGCGGGCAGCGCATTCGGCAATGCCTGGGTCAGCACGATCCGCCGCCGGGAGATGCCCAGAGCCCGTGCGGTCGTGACGTAGGGCTCCTCGAGTTGGGTGCGCAGCGATTCGGTGAGGAACCGCGTCAGCGAGGCCGCGATCGGCAACGCCAGGCACACCGCGGGCAGGATCAGGTACTGCGCCGAGATGCCGATGTCGTCGAGAAACCCCCTGCGGGGTGTGCCACCGGCCGGTAGGACGGCCCACACGACACCGAAGAACACCACCAAGGCCGCACCGGTGACGAAGTTCGGAATGGCCACGGCGACAGTGCCGAAAGTGGTCACGATGCTGCCCAGCCACTTGCGGTCCACGATCACCGATACGGTGCTCAGAGTCAGCGCGACGGCAACAGCGAGGACCAGAGCGGACACTGCGAGGATGAGGGTGTTGCCCAGTGCGTCGAGTAGAAGTGAACTGATCTCGCCGCCGAGGATCAGTGATCTGCCTGGATCCAACGTGATGATCCCGGATATCCACGAGAAGTACTGTGCAATGGGAGATCCGGTGAGTCCGAGTTCGGCGCGTAGGGCGTCGATCGCTTGCGGGGGTGCGTCCGGTCCTGCGAGGACCATGGCGGGATCACCGGGAACCAGGCGGAGCAGCGCGAAGACCAGAATCGATCCGACGGCGAGGACGATGAGCGCGGAGGGAATCCGTCGCAGAGCGTAATTCAGCATATTCGGTCACTCACTCAGATAGGTGTCGCTGAGGTCGAGCTCGGCCTTCTTCGACCAGTCGACACCGTGGACGTTTCCTGACATGGCGAGCCAGTTCTCGGAGGCGAACAACTCGATGAGGAACGCGTTGTCGAGCAACTCGGTGTTGAGGACCTTGTATGCGGCCTCGGCCTCTGCGCTGGTCGGATCGACGATCTGCCACGCGTTCGCGACGGCTGCCTGATAGTCCGGATCGATGAAGTTCGAGGTGTTCTTCTGCGCGTTGAACGGGTAGGCGCTGGTCGGCAGCGTCGCGGGCGTGTACTGCGTGTAGGTATGGCCCGTGATCCAGAGCCCGCCGTAGGTTCCGCCGATCAAGTGTTTGAGATTGGTTGCCTGGTCCACCGGCTCGAGCTCGGTCTCGATCCCGGCTGCTGCGAGGTCTGCCTGGATGATCTGCGCAACGGCCTCGGACTCGCTCGCGCCCGTCGTGTAGGTGATCGGGATGACCGGGATGGCGCCGACTTCCGCAACCAGCGCCTTGGCCTTGTCGACGTCCTGGGCGTAGGTGTCGTTGAGGTCTGCGTCGTATGCGGGGGAGTAGTCCGGCCAGGGCAGACTGCCGACGGTCCCGTAGGCCTGGTAGACGTCGGCGAGGATGCGATCGTTGTCCACCGCGTAGGCGATGGCCTGACGAACCCGGACGTCGCTGATCCCGGGTGCCTGGACATTCGCGCCGATGTACCAGTTGCGTTCCACGCCTACCTGGTCGACCAGCTGGTAGCGGGTGTCACTCTTCAGCTGTTCGGCATCGCGTGGAGCTATCGCGAGCAGAAGGTCGAGCTGCCCGGAGCGCAGTTGGGAGACTCGGGTCTGGGCGTCGGGAATGACGAGGTATTCGACGCCGTCGAGGTGAGGCGCGCCGTCCCAGTAGTCCTCGTTGGCTTCGAATGTCATCGACGTACCAGGTTTCCACTCCACGAAGCGGAACGCTCCGGTGCCGGTGTATCCGGAACCGGCGTCGAAGTCGGTCATGGAGTTCTCGTCGATGATCGGCACGATGTCGAGCAGATCGAGGATGTTGCTCGCCGGCTGCGAGAGCGTCAGGGCGAGGGCGTGCGGGTCGGAGGTGTCGTATTCGGTGATCAGGGCAGCAGTACTTGCGAGCTGACCGGCGCGCATGGGGTCCGCGTACGTGCGAAGACTGAACTCGACGTCCTCGGAGGTGAAAGGCCTCCCGTCGTGGAAGGTCACGTCGGGTCGCAGCGCGAGAGTCACCGACCTGCCGTCGGGCGAGATCTCCCACGACTGCGCCAGCGCGGGTTCCGGTTCCAATCCTTCGGGGGGATAGCTGATCAGGGTGTCGTACACCAAACCGGTGAGGGTCGCCTGCGCCATGGCTCCCGAGTAGAGCGATGCCGGGGTCAGGTCGCCGGCGTCGCCGATCCGCAGCACACCACCCTCGGTGACCTCCGCGCTGCCGGCCTCCGCCGCGGCCTGGTCGACCGCCGAGGTACATCCCGCAACGGCGAGGACACCGGCGAAGGACAGGGCGATTGCTCCGAGCATGGAGCGGCGCCGAAGGTGTGCGGGGCGGCTGAACACGGAAGGTTCCTTTCGGGAGCGGATCCGGTCACCCATGAGGGGGAGTGACCGGATCCGAAGGGGGCGAGCTGAATCAGGATTCGAAACCGGGGAAGCGGTCGGGAGTGTCGACGACGGAGAAGTGCGAGGCGTCGCCGGTGATGATGCGGCTGGCTTCGCCGTCGACCGAGACGGGGACATCGCCGGCCACGGTCACTCGGTGGACGCTGCGCTTGTTGTCGCCGTAGTCCGCGATGCCGTAGTGCTGGGTGGCGCGGTTGTCCCAGATCACGAGGTCACCCGGGGTCCAGGACCAGCGCAGGGTGTTCTCCAGCTTGATGATCCGCTCCTGCAGGAGCTGGTAGAGCGCCGTCGACTCGGAGCTCTTGAGCCCGACGAAGTTCTTGACGAAATGGCCGAGCAGGAGCGACTTCTCGCCGGTCTCAGGATGGATGCGAACCACCGGGTGTTCGGTCTCGAAAACGGTGCGGGTGAAGTTCTGCATCGTCTCCTTCGTGCGAGCAGCGATACCACCCTTGTCGGCATGGACGGAGGCGTAGTCGTACTCGTTGCTGTGCACGGCCCACAGGTTCTCCACGAGCGCTTTCAACGGGGCCGGCAGCTGCGCGTACGCCGCGGTAGTCGAGGCCCACGTGGTGGCACCGCCGTAGGGCGGGATCTCGACGGCACGAAGGATCGATGCTTTCGGGATCCGGTCGATGAAGGTGACATCGGTGTGCCAGCTGTTGGCGGCGCCCTCGAGAATCAGAGTGCGGTTGTCCTCGGAGGTGAGCGTCGGATGGGTGGTGGTCGGCGTACCGAGCGCCCCGGCGAACTCGTACTGGATGTCGTCGGTGAGGTGGTGCTGGCCACGGAAGACGACCACCTTGTTGGCGGCGAGCGCGTAGCGGATGGCGTAAGCGGTGTCGGACGAGATATCACCGGAGATGTGCACGCCTTCGATGAGCGCACCGATGTTCTCACCGAGTTTGCTGACGGTGATCCCGCCGGCAGCGTAGATGTCGTGTGCCGTGCTGGGGCGAGTTTCGACGGTAGTCAATTTTCCTTCTCCTCTGGTGAAAGTGGTCAGCGGGCAGGTACGGGTGCTTCGGGGGCCACCTCGATGCGATGGATGCGGCGCGGCTCGTCGCCGTAGTCGTAGATGGCGTTGTGCTGGACGAAATGGTTGTCCCAGATCGCGATGTCGCCGACCTGCCAGCGGCGGCGGACGGTGAATTCCGGTCGGATCGAGACCGACACGAGCAGTCGAAGAAGTGCTTCGCTCTCGTCTGTGGACAACTCGTTGATGTGCGAGGTGAACAGATCGTTGACGAACAACGCCTCGCGGCCGGTCTCCGGATGACGGATCACCAGGGGATGCGTTGCTTCGGTCGCATCCGGCCGGGGGGAGATCCGATGTGTTGCGGTCAGGCCGTACAGAGCTTCGCGGATCGGAGCGGACAGTGCGTCGAGCGCGGCGTACTGGTTCGACCACAACGTGTCACCACCTGCCGAGGGCAGCACCTGCATGTGCAGGATGGAGAACCGCGACGGTGCCGGTCGCCATGCGACATCGCAATGCCAGCGGTTCGCCTGGTAGGCGCTGCCGTTGTCGGTGCCGATGACGCTGATCTCGCGGTAACCCTCGGACTCGAGATTCGCCAGATGTTGGTGCGGATACACGATTTCACCGAAATGCTGCGAGAAGGCGCGGTGAACGGCCGGGTCGTCTCCCTGGCCCGGGAAGAACAGCACACAGTGCCGAGTGAGCGCGTCCTTGACTGTGCGGACGTCTGCGTCCGTCAGCGAGTTCAGACGCAGTCCGTGGATCTCGGCGCCGATGGCCCCGGCGAGGGGTACTACGGTCACTGTGGGTTGTTCGAGCGTGGTCATCGACCGGGCCTTCCGACGCATGGCGGGTGGTTCAACGATCGTCAAAGTAATCCCGAAAAATTAAGTTGGGTACGCATACGATCGGTGTGCGTTGAAGGGTTTACATCGGGCGAGTAGTCCGGTAGAGCTACGAATCCGACAGGTCCGTTCCGCGGCGCATCGCCGCACGACTTCAGACTCGGGGTGGATGCTCGTGACGAGCCGACGGGGCCGGTACAGCTCGGGGCGAGACACACGACTGTTGCTCGTCGAGACGGCGGAACGCCTGTTCGCAATGCGGGGATATCACGCGGTGACACTGGCAGACGTCAGGGCCGCCGCGGGGCAGAACAACGCATCGGTCGTCAGGTACTACTTCGGTTCGAAGGAGGGTTTGCTCACCGCGATTCTGGATCATCGCCTCCCGCGGATCAGCGTCTATCGGGGCGAGCTGATCCGTGAGTGGGTTGCGGTCGGCGCGACATTCACTGCCCGGGATGCCTTGTGGTGTCTCGTCGAGCCTCTGGCAGACAGCGTCCGGCGTGGCGAGCACTACGTGGCCCTGCTCGACAGGCTCCTCGAGGCGGAGATCATCGCTGAGACCTTCACCGCGGCAGACCCCGGTGGCACCGCGAGTGGATTCGAGATCGACCGCGCACTGCGCAGCGTACTCACCGAATTTCCGGAAGACACACGGAGGCAACGGATTATCATGGTGTACACGAGTGTGCTCGGAACACTCGCGCAGTACGCCCGCACGGGAACCGAACTGGCGCCGACCGAGTTGCCCGCCCTTGTCGATGCGTGGGAGGGATTGCTCTGTGCGCCGACCTCCGAGGAGACCCGCGAAGTTCGAGCCCTGGCGGGGCGGTAGCGCAGATCAGTCGAGCGCGCGCACCATCGCGATACGTGGCCACTGCCCGATGCCGCGTGCCCGCTCGTCGGCGAGAATCGCCCCCAACTCTGGTGTGACACGGGTGTCGTCCACGTTCTCGAAGCCGAGTCGCTCGTAGTACGGCGCGTTCCAGGGGACGTCGCGGAATGTGGTGAGTGTCAATGCGGCGCAACCGCGATCGCGTGCTCCCGCCGCGGCATGGTCGATGAGTGCTCGACCCACTCCGCGTCGCGCGGCATCCGGGTGCACCGACACCTGTTCGATGTGGAGTCCGTCGTCGACGTCTGTAGCGACGAGATATCCTATCGGGTAGTTCTTTTCGTCGACGTACACCCAGCATCGGGCGGCATCGAGGTAGGTTCGGAGCTCAGCGATCGTGGGCGGTTCGTCGTCCGCCACCAACGACATCCCGATGTCGGCGAACGGTTGCCCGGCGGCACGTTCGATGTCCTGCAGGGCGGGCAGTTCGTGCTCGGTTGCCCGGCGGATCGGCGGCAGGTCCTTGCAGAAGTACAACGCGGCCTCTGTGTCGGCATAGTGACCGTAGCGCTCGGGCATCGGATCGTATCCGGCAGTCGCGTACATCGCGATGGCTTCGGGCTGCTCGATGCCGGTTTCCAAGATCACACGTCGTCGGCCGGCGTCGGCGGCGGTGCGTTCGAGCGCGTCGAGAACGCGCCGTGCGATGCCTCGCCGACGAGCGTCCGTGCGCACGTACATCCGTTTGAGCTCTGCATCGCCGTCACGGAGACCGGCGTGCGTCGAATCCTTGGCCCGCCAGCCGCCGATCCCCACCGGCGTCCCGTGCTCGTGTGCGAGCAGGAAGAGGCCGTGTGGTGCCAGGAACTCGTTCGGGTGCAGTTCGGTGTCGTCGTAGCTGCCGTAGCGGCGAACGTATTCGAGCTGGACCTCGTCGAGGAGTTCCTGCACATCCGGGTCGTCGAGTGGTCGAGGTTCGATCTGCACGTCAGGGAGCGTACTCACCCGTCGTGACGGGCCGATGTTTGCACTCGCGCGGAGCGGGCATCCGTTCTGGATGGCAAAGAATGTATTCGTCCTCGGCGTGACCGACCAGCAACGCGAAGAACTCGGCACGGTCAGCGACGCCGATGAACTGGAATTTCACGGACTGCTCGACTACCACTCCCTCGTCGACCCCGACACGTACAAGTTTCGTGAGTTGCTCGACAGGGCGCGGCAGCAACTCGACGAATTCGACGGAAGCGTCGACGCGATCATCGCTCACTGGGACTTCCCGACGAGTGTTCTTGCCCCGATCCTGGCAGCCGAACGCGGACTGCCTGCACCGAGCCTGCGCAGTGTCCTGAAGTGCGAACACAAGGCGTGGAGCCGGCTCACCCAGCGGGAGGTCATCCCAGAGTGTGTTCCGGGCTTCTCGATGTTCGACCCGTTCGACGACAACCCCCTCGACACGATCGAGCTCGACTTTCCCTTCTGGATCAAACCGGTGAAGTCGCATTCCTCCCAGATGGGCTTCGAGATCCACGACGCGGAGCAGTTCGCATCGGCCCTCGAAGAGGTCCGCGCCAACATCGGACTGGTGGGAGATGCGTTCGACGAGGTGCTGGCGACCGTCGAACTTCCCGATGCGTTGGGCGGCAGCGGCGGCACGTCGTGTCTTGCCGAGCAGATCATCACCGGCAGGCAGGTCGCTCCCGAGGGGACGATGTTCCGAGGCGAGTACAAGATCCACGGAGTGTTCGACATGTGGACGGATGCGGAGGGGCACAGCTTCGACCGCCTCGACTATCCCGCTTCATCCGTTCCTGACGAGGTGCAGCAGCGCATGATCGACCTCACCGAGCGCTACCTGCGGCACATCGAATTCGACAACGGATGCTTCAACAGTGAATTCATGTGGGACGAGACGACCGACACCCTGTCTCTCATCGAGGTCAATACGCGGATCTCGCAGTCACACAGTGACCTGTTCGTCAAGGTGGACGGAACATCGAACCACGAAGTGGCGATCGACGTCGCCCTCGGCAGGCCACCGCGCATCGTCCCCAGCCAGGGCAAGTTCGCGGTGGCCTCCCAGTGCCACATCGGGTACTACTCCGACGGACTCGTGCGGGGTGTTCCCGGCGACGACGACTTCGCACGGCTCCGTGAACAGGTGCCGGAGACCGTCGTCGCGATCAAGGTGGCGCCCGGGGATCGGCTTTCCGAACTGCCGAACCAGGACGGATACCGAACGAATCTGGCGACGCTGTCCATCGGTGCAGACTCCACGGATGAACTTGCGCGGTCGTTCGAACGTGCCACCGAGTTGCTGCCCTTCGACATCGCACCGGTCCAGGAATAGGAGCGGCCTGTATGCACACCGTGACGTCCTTTCCCCACCAGGTGCGTGTCATCGAGAACACCTTCATCGACATGCCGGACGGGGTCCGGCTGTCCGCCCGGATCTGGCTGCCGGAGGATGCAGAGAACAATCCCGTTCCGGCTGTGCTGGAGTACATTCCTTATCGCCACCGCGACACCACACGTGCACGCGACGACCTCAACCACCCCTATATCGCAGGCCATGGATACGCGAGCGTCCGAGTGGACCTTCGGGGGAGCGGCAACTCCGGCGGCGTGCTCGAAGACGAATACCTCGAGTCCGAGCAGGACGACGCGTGCGTGGTGATCGACTGGATCTCGAAACAGCCGTGGTGCGACGGCAACGTCGGCATGATGGGAATCTCCTGGGGCGGGTTCAACAGCCTGCATGTCGCTGCCAAACGTCCGCCTGCGCTCAAAGCGATCATCAGTGCATCGGCCACCGACGACCTGTACGTCGACAACATGCACTACATGGGGGGCTGTCTGCTGTCCGACAATCTGTCGGAGGCAACCGTGATGTTTGCGTTCAACAGCATGCCGCCGGATCCGGCCATCGTCGGCGACGCATGGCGCGACATGTGGCTCGATCGTGTGCAGAACAGCGGTCTGTGGGTGGAGAAGTGGCTCTCCCACCAGCACCGCGACGACTACTGGAAGCGTGCTTCCGTCAACGAGAACTACGCCGACGTCGCATGTCCGGTTTTCGCGGTCGGTGGCTGGGCCGACGGCTACACCAACGCCATCTTCCGCTTGATGGAGAATCTCGACGTGCCGCGGAAGGGGCTCATCGGCCCATGGGGACACAAGTATCCACATCAGGGTGTACCCGGGCCCGCGATCGGGTTCCTGCAGGAAGTCGTGCGGTGGTGGGACTACTGGCTCAAGGGCATCGACAACGGGGTCATGGACGAGCCCATGCTTCGCATGTGGCGCCAGGACAGCGTCCCACCCAACCCGTCTTATCCGGAACGCCCCGGCAGATGGATCAGTGAGCCGTCCTGGCCGTCCCCCCACCTCGACACCCGGGAGTACACCCTCACCCGGTTCGCTCTCGACCCCGAGGCCACGTCCGACACCGCGGTGCGCCGCGACCTCACCGTGCGGTCTCCGATGAGTTCGGGTATGGCGGGCGGAAAGTGGGCATCGTATGCCGCAACCCCCGACCTGCCGTCCGACCAGCGTGAAGAGGACGGTGGCGCGCTGGTGTTCGAGACGGAACCCCTCGGTGAGTCCTTGGAGGTAGTGGGTCTGCCGAAGGTCGACCTGACGGTCGCCGCAGACAAGCCGGTCGCGATGGTCGCGGTCCGGCTGAGCGACGTCGCACCCGATGGGCAGGCGACGCGGGTCACCTACGGACTGCTCAACCTCACACACCGCGACGGAAGCGCCGACCCGCAGCCCCTCGAACCCGGCCGTCGGTACGAGGTGCGGGTGAAGCTCAACGGCATGGCCCACGAGTTTCCGATCGGGCATCGGATTCGACTGTCCATCTCGACCTCGTACTTCCCGCTCGTGTGGCCGTCACCGGAAGCGACGACACTCACGGTGACGACCGGCAGCAGTCGCGTGATGCTCCCGGTCCGGCCCCGCCGCGACGCCGACGACGCGGGGCTTCGCCCCTTCGGTGAACCCGAGGCCGCGGAGCCGTTGAGCGTCACCCAGATCGAGACGGGCGAACACCACTGGCGCACCACACGCGATCTCGAAACCGCAGTCACAACCTTGGAAATCAAGGACGACCAGGGCGAGTTCGTCATCGACGAAACAGGAACCGTACTGAGGCGGGCCACGACCGAATGGTTCAGTTTCCAGGGCAACGACGTCGAGTCCGCTCGTGGTGAGACCCAGACGGTCCGCTATATAGGACGTGGCGACTGGCAAACCGAGGTCCGCACCCGCACGGTGCTCACCTCGACTCCCGAGGACTTCGTGATCACCGCACAGTTGGACGCGTACGAGTTCGATCGCTTCCACGACACCAGCAGACGCATCCACTCCGAGAACTGGAACCGCACGATTCCTCGCCGATTGGTCTGACGACCGCCGCGCCGACCCGGCGACTGCCGCACGGTCTCATCGCTGCGGTAGTCGACCGGGTGACGGCGGCGCTCCCGCCACCCCCTAGCATCGGAGCGGTGACACGGGAGCTTGCCAACGACTACTGGCCGGACGTCGAATCCGGAGTAGTGACGGTCGCCGTTCCCGTAGGTGCGTTCGAGCAGCACGGCCCCCACCTGCCTCTCGACACGGACACACGAATCGCCACGGCCGTCGCCGAGGCGCTGCCCGACGTCGCGATCATGCCTGCCGTCGCCTACGGGGCGAGCGGGGAACACGAAGCGTTCGCGGGCACCGTGTCCATCGGCGCCGAGGCGCTGAAGACACTCATCGTCGAATACGGCCGATCGGTGTGCCGATGGGCGCATCGGGTGGTGTTCGTCAACGGGCACGGTGGCAACGCATATCCGCTGGCGGAGGCGGTGACCCTGCTGCGATACGAAGGTCGCGACGCCGCGTGGCTCGCCTGCGCGATCCCGGGTGCCGACGCACACGCCGGTGAAACCGAGACCAGCCTCATGCTGCATCTCGCTCCGCACACGGTGGACATGAACCGTGCAGCTGCCGGCGCGACTGATCCGATCAGCACTTTGATGCCACGACTGCGTGAAGCCGGTATCGTTTCGGTGTCCGCGAACGGGGTCCTCGGAGACCCGACATCCGCTTCCGCGGACCGGGGCGCGGTCCTGTTCGCGGCGCTCATGGACAGGGCGACTGCACAGGTCGCCGAGTGGCAGCCAGGTAAGGAGGGGAGACTGCGGTGAGTCGGTCGACGTCACCACGCGTAGCGCAGACCCGACTGGCCAGGCTTCCCGACGGCTTCGGGGTGCGTATCGATCCGCGCGTGCGCAAGTTCGCTGCGGGCCGTGTCCTGATCGGTGGTTCACCCACCCGCATGCTCAAGCTGGCTCCCGTTGCCGCAGCCATGATCGACGGAGATTTCCTCGAAGTCGTCGATTCGCAAACCGCGGTCGTCGCGAGGCGACTGCTCGACTCCGGGGTCGGAAACCCTCGTCCCACCGTGTTGCCGTCGACGTCCACCGTCACCGTGGTGATCCCCACCAAGAACAACGACGCGGGCCTGCGACGGCTGTTGCAGGCGTTGCAGGGGCACGAGGTCATCGTCGTCGACGACGGCTCCGACATTCCCATCAAGACGCCCGAGAAGGGCAAGGTTCGTGTGCTTCGGCACGATGTGTCGCGGGGGCCTGCCGCTGCACGGAACACCGGATTACGCGACGCATCAACGGAGTTCGTGGCGTTCCTCGACTCCGACGTCGTACCCCGGCTCGGGTGGCTCGAAGCGAGCCTCGGGCACTTCAGCGACCCGGCCGTCGCTCTCGTGGCCCCGCGCATCGTCGCGCTCGATCCGGACAACAGTGTGCTCGCCCGGTACGAGCACTCGAGGTCGTCGCTGGACCTGGGGCGGCGCGAGTCCGCGGTGGTAGCGGGCGGCCCCGTCTCCTATGTGCCGAGTGCGGCTCTGCTCGTGCGCCGTCATGCACTGGAGGCGTGCGGGGGATTCGACGAGTCGATGCAGGTGGCGGAGGATGTCGACCTGTGCTGGCGACTGCAGACCGAGGGTTGGCGGCTACGGTACGAACCCATCGCCCGTGTCGCACACGATCATCGGACCAAGTTCCGGAACTGGATCACCCGCAAAGCATTTTACGGAACGGGCGCTGCCCCGCTGGCCGCTCGCCACCCGGGATCGGTGCCGCCGATGGTGATGTCGATCTGGACTCTCCTCGCGTGTCTCGCGCTTGCGACCTTCACCCGGGTCGGTGCGGTGGGCGCACTGCTCACCCAAGTGGTGACGCTCGTGCGGCTGCGTCGGATGTTCGCCGAACTCGACCAGCCGACCCGGATCGCAGCCGTACTCACCGCCCAAGGGTTCGCCGGAGGTCTGTGGCAGGTCGCGTCGGCGGTGTGCCGACATTATTGGCCGGTGACCGTGGTCGCGTCGCTGTTCTCCTCGAAGGTTCGGCGCGCTGTTCTGGCTTTCGCTGTGGCCGAGGGGATCTGGGATTGGGCCGGCCACCGCGAGGAGGGCGGTGTCGATCCGATCAGGTACGTGCTCTACAAACGACTCGACGACCTCGCGTACGGCGCAGGCCTGTGGAAAGGCGCGATCGACGCCCGCGATCCGTCGGCACTGATCCCTGACATCCGGAACTGACATGCTCCCGCAGCATGCCGACATTGTGGTGATCGGCGGGGGCAGTTGTGGCAGCGTGGTCGCCGCGAGACTCAGCGACGATCCGGACCGTTCGGTGTTGCTGCTCGAAGCGGGCCGAGGATACGACGCGGGACCCACCCTTCCGCCGGAGCTGCGTGACGCTGCGCTACTCCCGGTCGGGCCCGAGAGTGGTTGGATCGCAGCCTATTCCGCTCACCTGGCGGAAGGACGCGACGCGACCGTCGTGCGCGGCCGCGGACTCGGTGGTTCCGGCGCGGTCAACGGTGCGTACTTCATCCGTGCGCGCCCGGATGATCTCGGGCATTGGCCACGATCCTGGTCGTACGACGAGGTGCTTCCGTACTTCCGGGCCATCGAATCGGATGCCGACTTCGCCGATTCGGTGCACGGCGGCGACGGCCCGATTCCGGTGATGCGTACACCGCCCGACCGTCTCCATCCCGTCTCCGCCGCGTTCCATTCCGCTGCGGTGGCGGCAGGGCACCGCTCGGTCGATGATCTCAACGCGCCAGGGCCGGTGGGAGTCGGCCGTGTGCCTATGAACGTCCGCGACGGCGTGCGACACGGTCCCGGCCTCGCCTATCTCCTGCCCGCGATGGGCCGACCCAATCTGTCGGTGCATGCCGACACCCAGGTCGTCCGGATCGTCGTGTCGGAGGGGCGCGCGACCGGGGTCGAGATCGCCGACGGGACGAACATCCGCCGGATCGAGGCCGGGCACGTCGTCGTGTGTGCCGGTGCGGTGTGCTCACCGCAGTTGCTGATGCTGTCCGGAATCGGGCCGGCGTCGCAACTGCGCGGTCTGGGACTCGGGGTCGTCCACCACCTCGCCGCGGTAGGCGACGGCTTCAGTGATCATCCGGAAATTGCTGTGCCGTACCGATATCGAGACAATGTTCCCCTGCGCGCGCCGCTCCTCGAATCCGTGCTGCACACCGATGCCCTCGAATTCCGTCCGTACACGGTGCCGTTCGGTGCGGCGATACCCGGGAGCGGTGTCGCCGACCCGATCCTCGGTGTCGTGCTCACGCGCCCCCGCAGTCGCGGAAGCGTGATGTTGAATCCGAACGATCCGTCGGCGCCGCCCGTCCTCGACTACCGCTATCTCCTCCATCACGACGACCGCGACACGTTGCGTGAGGGTGTCCGCGCGGCAGCCGATCTTCTCGCAGACATGCGCGATGTCGTCGCGCCCGGCAGTGCGGACGTCGGATCCGGGCGGCGCGGACCGAGCGACGCGTGGCTCACATCCCACCTCGGGACGTCGCTGCACTTGTCCGGTACGTGTCGCATGGGGGACGGCGAGAACTCCGTGGTCGACGAGAACTGCCGAGTCCACGGCATCGACGGGCTGAGCGTCGTCGACACCTCCGTCTTTCCCGAGGTGCCGAGCCGAGGCCCCCATGCGACCGCGGTGATGCTCGCTCACCGCTTCGCCGCCGGATCGAGCCGAGTCACCGGCAGCACACACCTGTTGTGATCCGGACTACAGTGTCGGCAAGGAGGGCGCCGGCAGATGACTGATCGTGGGACCGCGACGACCAACCCTTGGGTGGCGCTGCGCCCGGGTGAAGACGCAGTTGCGCATGCGCGAGCGGTGCTCCGTGCGCACGGCACGGTCGTCGGCGCATCGGGGCGAGAGCGACCCGACGGTGTGCGTTCGATCGTGCACGACTCCTGGCTCCGGAGCCTGCAGCGGGGCATCGACTCCGACCTGGTCGAGCAACCCGCACTCCTCGCAGGCCACGATCTCGAGCAGCACCGAGCCGATCATCCGATGGCCCTGATCCGGCCGGTCGTGCGCAAGCTCCTCGTCGAGGATGCTGCCGACAGCGGTCTCCTCGTCGCCATCAGTGACGAACAGGGCCGGCTGTTGTGGGTGGAGGGTGATCACAGCGCGCGCGACCGCGCGCAAACCATGAGCTTCGTCGAAGGAGCAGACTGGAGCGAAGACCGCGTGGGCACCAATGCCCCGGGAACCGCTCTGGCACTCGATCATTCGGTGCAGATCTTCGCGGCCGAGCACTTCAACCGGACGGTACACGACTGGAGTTGTTCGGCAGCGCCCGTGCACGACCCGACCAGCGGGCGGATTCTCGGGGCCATCGACATCACCGGCGGGTCGCGGGTGGCGGTGCCGGAGGTCCTGCAGCTCGTCCGCGCGACCGTGGCCGCAGCCGAAGCCGAGCTTCGGCTCCACATGTTGACCTCGCCGCACCTGTTCGGTTCGCCCCTGCCTCGTCTCGGGACGTTCGGATCGGGTCGGCCTACGCTCCACCGCGGGGGTACCCGGGTGTCGCTGTCGCAGCGGCACGCCGAGATCCTGCTGATTCTCGCCGATCATCCCGAGGGACTGAGCTCCGACCGGCTGGCCGTGCTGCTCGACGAGAGTGAACTCGATTCCGTCACCATCAGGGCCGAGATGTCGCGTCTGCGGAAAGTGCTCGGACCGGAGCATCTCGGATCGCGTCCGTATCGGCTGCTCACCGAGCTCGATACGGACGTTGCGGATGTACGCCGCGCGCTCGATCGCGGTGACGCCGCATCGGCCGTCCGCCTCTACAGTGGCCCGGTGCTGCCGGGCTCCGATGCGCCCGGGGTCGAGGAGATCAGGGACGACCTGCGCATCCGGGTGCAGGCGGCATTGCTGCGCGGCGGTGACGGAGATCTGCTCGCGCGGTGGACGGCCTCGGTCCACGGGCGCGACGATCTGGCCGCGTGGTCGGCGTATCTGACCACCCTCGCCCCGACCTCGCCGCAGTACGTGCAGGTGAAGGCGAAGATCGACCGGTTGGACAGGCAGCTCGCAACGTAGTTGCAACCTTCGCGTTCGTAGTGTTCCGAATCACACAAGCTTCGAACCTTCGATGCAACAGGAGACGCACCATGACCGTGTACGCCCGTCCCGGTTCACCCGACGCCCTCATGTCCTTCCAGTCCCGGTACGACAACTGGATCGGTGGCCAGTGGGTCGCGCCGGTGAAGGGGGAGTACTTCGAGAACGTCACCCCCGTGACCGGCCAGGCGTTCACCGAGGTCGCCCGCGGCACCGAAGAGGACATCGAACTCGCACTCGACGCCGCCCATGACGCCGCACCGGCGTGGGGCAAGACCTCACCCGCCGAACGTGCCGTGATCCTCAACAAGATCGCCGACCGCATCGAGCAGAATCTCGAATCCATCGCGCTCGCCGAGTCGTGGGACAACGGCAAGCCGATCCGCGAAACGCTCAACGCCGACATTCCGCTTGCGATCGACCACTTCCGCTACTTCGCGGGTGCCATTCGCGCGCAGGAAGGTTCGATCTCGGAAATCAACTCCGACACGGTCGCCTACCACTTCCATGAACCGCTCGGCGTCGTCGGCCAGATCATTCCCTGGAACTTCCCGATCCTCATGGCCGTATGGAAGCTCGCTCCGGCGCTGGCCGCGGGTAACGCGATCGTCCTCAAGCCTGCCGAGCAGACCCCTGCGTCGATCCTCCACCTGATCTCGATCATCGGCGATCTGCTGCCTCCGGGCGTGCTCAACATCGTCAACGGGTTCGGTGTCGAGGCAGGCAAGCCGCTCGCGTCGAGCCCCCGGATCCGCAAGATCGCGTTCACCGGCGAAACCACCACCGGACGCCTCATCATGCAGTACGCGTCGCAGAACCTGATCCCCGTCACCCTCGAACTCGGTGGCAAGAGCCCCAACATCTTCTTCTCCGACGTCCTGTCCGCGAACGACGACTACCAGGACAAGGCGCTCGAAGGCTTCACAATGTTCGCGCTCAATCAGGGTGAGGTGTGCACGTGCCCGTCGCGTGCCCTCATTCAGCAGGACATCTTCGACGACTTCCTGTCTCTCGCCGCGGTCCGCACGAAGGCAGTCAAGCAGGGCAATCCGCTCGACACCGACACGATGATCGGTGCGCAGGCGTCCAACGATCAGCTCGAGAAGATCCTGTCGTACATCGAGATCGGCAAGAGTGAGGGCGCCAAGGTGATCACCGGTGGTGAGCGCGCCGACCTCGGTGGCGATCTGTCGGGCGGATACTACGTGCAGCCCACGATCTTCCAGGGCGACAACTCGATGCGCATCTTCCAGGAGGAGATCTTCGGACCGGTCGTGTCGGTCACGTCGTTCGGTGACTTCGACGACGCGATCAAGATTGCCAACGACACGCTCTACGGCCTCGGCGCCGGTGTGTGGTCGCGTGACGGCGGCGTCGCCTACCGTGCCGGTCGCGAGATCCAGGCCGGACGGGTGTGGACGAACACCTATCACCAGTATCCGGCGCACGCCGCGTTCGGTGGCTACAAGCAGTCGGGCATCGGCCGCGAGAACCACCACATGATGCTCGACCACTACCAGCAGACGAAGAACCTCTTGGTGTCCTACGCCCCCAAGGCCCAGGGATTCTTCTGATCTCGTTCGAATAACCGCCGGCCGAGTCCGAGCGAATGTATCCTTCGTCTCGATCAATCGAGCCAGGGGTACATTCGCTCGGTGACGGGAAGGTCCACCACCTCATGTCCTCACCGCTTCGTGTCGTTGCGACCGAAGGTGCCGTCGACCTGCTCCGGCGCCTGTCGGACCGGCACGGCCCGCTCATGATGCATCAGTCCGGTGGCTGCTGCGACGGCTCTGCTCCGATGTGTTATCCCGACGGGGATTTCATCGTCGGCGACCGCGATGTGCTGCTCGGGCTTCTCGACCTGCGCCTCGCGGTGGGGGAGACCGCACCGGATCTTCCGTCGGGGAAAAGTTCAGTGCCCGTGTGGATCTCGGGATCGCAGTTCGAGGTGTGGAAGCACACGCAGCTGGTCCTCGATGTGGTTCCGGGCCGCGGTTCCGGATTCAGCCTCGAAACACCGGAAGGGTTGCGGTTCCTGAGCCGAGGTCGCGCCTTCACACCCGAGGAACACGCGTCGTTCGACGACGAGCAACCCCTGCTCGGCAAGAATTGGGATGCAGGCTCGCGTCCCGGACCGGCAGTCGAACCACTCGTCGTGGCGACCGCTTCGGATGCGTGTCCGGTGCCGGGGGTAGTGCCGCCCGCGTAGCGCGTACGTATCGGACACCACACCGTTGCTCCTGCCGCCGACGAAGAAATGCGCGACGATGTGGGTCCGTAGTGCAGACGAGCGGGAGGTGTCGATGACGACGTACCGGCAACAGCTCACCGGGACCACGTACGAGTTCCACGGCATCGTCGACCTGCTGGCGAAGGCAACCCCGCGCAGATCCGGGGACGAACTCGCCGGGTGCGCCGCCGGGACGGAAGCCGAACGGGTCGCCGCGCAATGGGCGCTCGCCGAGGTTCCCCTCGATACGTTCCTCACCGAGACCGTCGTGCCGTACGACAGCGACGAGGTCACCCGGTTGATCCTCGACCGGCACGACGCCGACGCGTACCGACCGGTTGCGCACCTCACCGTCGGCGGCCTCCGCGACTGGCTGCTCGACACCGTCTCCCGCCCCAGCGCCGCCGCCACTCTCGCGTCGCTGTCGTCAGGGCTGACTCCCGAAATGGTCGCGGCCGTAAGTAAACTCATGTCGATTCAGGATCTCGTCGCCATCTCCCGCGCGGTCGAGGTCACGTCGTCGTTCCGCACCACTGTCGGGTTGCCCGGTCGTCTCGCGACCCGCCTGCAACCCAACCATCCCACCGACGACCCCCGGGGAATCGCCGCGGCAGTTCTCGACGGACTGCTCCTGGGATGTGGCGACGCGGTCATCGGCATAAACCCCGCCACCGACTCACCCCACGCGACGTCGGAGCTGCTGCACCTGCTCGACGACATCCGGACGCGGTTCGACATCCCGGTGCAGTCGTGTGTGCTCTCGCACGTCACCACCACGCTCGGCCTGATCGAGGCGGGTGCCCCCGTCGACCTGGTGTTCCAGTCGATCGCTGGCACCCAGGGCGCAAACGAGGGCTTCGGGGTGAACTTGGGGCTGCTGGGGGAAGCGAACGACGCGGGTAGGTCGCTTTCGCGCGGGACCGTCGGCGACAACGTCATGTATTTCGAAACCGGACAGGGCTCGGCGCTGTCGGCGGGTGCGCACCTCGGCACCGACGGCCGTCCCGTCGACCAGCAAACCCTCGAAGCCCGCGCGTATGCGGTGGCACGCGAGTTCGATCCGCTGCTCGTCAACACCGTGGTCGGCTTCATCGGCCCGGAGTATCTCTACGACGGCAAACAGATCATCCGAGCCGGATTGGAAGATCACTTCTGCGGGAAGCTGCTGGGCCTGCCCATGGGTGTCGACGTCTGTTACACGAACCACGCCGAGGCAGATCAGGACGACATGGATACTCTCCTCACGCTGCTCGGCGTCGCCGGAGTGTCGTTCGTGATCACGGTGCCCGGTGCGGACGACGTGATGCTCGGATACCAGTCCCTGTCGTTCCACGACGCGCTGTATGCGCGGCGCGCCCTCGGGCTCCGCGCGGCGCCGGAGTTCGAATCGTGGCTGCAGAGCCTCGGCATGGCCGACGATGTCGGTCGCATCCTTCCCGTCGACGTCGAGTCGTCACCGCTGCGTGCACTTACCGGGGAGGGGGCGTGAACGCGCTCGATCACGGCAGTAGCGAAGGTGACCTCTGGACGACCCTGCGCACCTCGACGCGGGCACGCATCGGACTCGGACGTGCAGGCGACGCGCTCCCCACCTCAAGGCTCCTCGAATTCCGTGCCGCGCACGCCGCGGCTCGCGACGCGGTGCACCGCGAACTCGACGTCGCCGCGCTCACACAGCAGATGGAGCACGCGAACCTGGGCTCCCCCCTGATCGTGCAGAGTCGAGCGTGCGACCGCGGCGAGTATCTTCGCCGACCCGATCTCGGGCGGTTCCCCACCGGTCTCGCGCATCTGCTCGCCTCCGCATCGGACATCGGAATCGTTCTCGCCGATGGTCTTTCGGCGCATGCGCTCGAAGAGCACGGTGTACCCGCCGCGAGGGCGATCGTGGATGCGCTGCCGCGTCACCTGTCGGTCGCACAGCCGGTCATCGCGACCTCGGCGCGCGTCGCGCTCGGCGACCACATCGGTGCGGCGCTCGACGTGCAGACCGTGGTCGTGCTCATCGGAGAGCGGCCGGGACTGTCGTTCGCCGACAGCCTCGGGCTCTACGTGACGCACCATCCGAGGCCCGGCCGCTCCGATTCCGAGCGCAACTGCGTCTCGAACGTGCACCCACCGGACGGCCTCGGGTACGCGCAGGCGGCGCGGGTGGTGACGAGTCTGGTCGACGGCGCGCGACGGTTGGGGCGCTCGGGAGTCGAGCTCAAGGACACCAGCGAGAGGGTCGCAGTGGAGGGCGCCGACACCGGCCGTGGGTCCGGTGGGTGAGAATCGAGGCCGAACCGATCCCGGTTCGTACGTGATGCGGGCTCGACCCGCCCGGCCAGAGCCCCGATGGGGTGACGAGGAGTGAGAAATGGCCTTCGCGGGCAACGTGGACGAGTTGGCACTGCTGCAGACGGTGCGGTTGAAGAAGCAGGTCACGGCGGAGGTGCTGGCGGCTCACCTGGGGGTGTCGGTCTCGTCCGGGCAGGCCGCGCTCGCGGTGCTCGTCGAACAGGGTAAGGCTGCGTCGTCGGACGGCGGTGTCGCGCTGACCGACAAGGGGTTTGCGGAACTGTCCGACCAGCTCGACGCAGAGCGTGTATCCATCGACGAGGACTCCATTGCGGATCTGTTCGAGCAGTTCGGCCCGCTCGACGAGTCGCTCTCGACGCTCCTCGAAGACCCGGATGCGGACGGGTTTCTCGACGCACTGATCGATGTCGATCGGAAGGCTCAGAACCTGTTCGACGACGTGTCCGCGTTCGTTCCGCGACTGTCGCGGTACCAGGATCTGTTCGCGGAGGCACTCGAGAAGATCAAGGGCGGCTCGCTCGCATGGGCGACGGCCGGGAGCATCGACTCGTACGCGACGGTGTGGCGGGAGATGCGCGCGGAGCTCGCAGGCGCGTCCGGAAACTGACACCGTCAAAGTAGTTCGTTCGGCGCACTATGTGACCCCCCTCACTGACACCCCCTTTCGGGGGTGGTGAGGGGGTGAGTCGGATCACTAGTTTTCATCCAACCCGCGGCGACGTTTCCCGGCCGCGGTACGGACGGACAACGGAGGACCGACGTGACCACTGTGTCGACACCCGGGGCGGGTAAGCCGCCGACAGGGCAGGCGGCGGCCGGGGATTCCGGCCCCGCCGCCGGGACAGGACCCGGACAGACCGGAGGCCCCGGTATACGACGTGTCGCGATTGCGAGCTGCATCGGCACGACGATCGAGTTCTACGACTTCTTCATCTACGGCACGGCTGCGGCACTCGTGTTTCCCACGGTGTTCTTCCCGGCGCTCGGTGCTACCGCGGGCACGGTCGCGTCGTTTGCTACGTTCGCTGTCGCGTTCATCGCCCGCCCCGTCGGGGCCATGCTCTTCGGCCACTTCGGCGACCGCATCGGCCGCAAGAAGACCCTCGTCTCGACCCTTCTCCTCATGGGCATCTCGACCCTGCTCATCGGTCTGTTACCCGGGGCAGGCACTATCGGAATCGCAGCCCCGATCATCCTGGTGTTACTACGGTTCGCGCAGGGCTTCGCGGTCGGCGGTGAATGGGCCGGTGCCACACTGCTCACGGCCGAATACGCCCCGCCGGGCAAACGGGGGCTCTATGCGATGTTCCCGCAGCTCGGCCCGGCCATCGCATTCGCGCTCTCGAGCGCAACGTTCCTGTTCACAGGGCTCGCGCTCGGCGATACCAACGAGGCATTCCTCACCTACGGCTGGCGAATCCCGTTCCTGTTCAGCATCGTTCTCGTCGGCATCGGCCTCTACATGCGCCTGGCGATCGAGGAGACACCGGTCTTCCGTGCCGAATCTGCATCCCGCGCAGCAGAACCCGAGGAGAAGCGTTCCCTGCCGTTCCTCGACGCTCTGCGGTATCAGTCCAAGGAGATCTTCCTCGCGGCCGGCGCGCTGTCGATCATGTTCGCGTTCTTCTACCTGGGTACTGCATATCTCACGAGCTATGCGACGACGACCCTCGGCTTCGACCGGCCGTTCGTGCTGATGGTGGGTATCGCGTCGTCGCTGGTCTTCGGCGCGGCGATCGTGCTGTCCGCCCTCTACTCCGACCGGTTCGGCCGTCGACGCGTGATCATGGTGTCGTGCGTGTTCTCCGTCGTCTGGGCGCTGGCACTGTTCCCCTTGCTCGACACGGGTTCCCCCGCCGCGTTCATCGTCGGCATGATGGTCACCCTCGCGATCTTCGGTATCGCGTACGGACCGTGCGGGGCGCTGCTGCCCGAGATGTTCCACACCCGGTACCGCTACACCGGCGCCGGACTCGGCTACAACCTTGCCGGTGTGCTCGGCGGGGCCATCCCGCCGATGCTCGCCGCGCCTCTCGCTGCGGCGTACGGCGGTATCGCGATCGGCATCATGCTCGTCGTGATCGGCCTCGTGAGCCTCGTCTGCACCGCGGCCCTCGTCGAAACCCGCGATCGCGCACTGTAGGAACGGGCGCCTTCCCCGACATCCGGGGGAGGCGCCTTTCTACCGTCGGCAGCTGTCCAGAATCCGCACACCTGCGGCCTCGAAAAGACGAGGATGGTGGGAGAGCCCCCGTCCTGTCCGGCCGCCACCTCAGGAGTCGAGATGACCGGTATCACCGCCCCCGCACTTCCCAGTTACGACTCGGGCGCGTGGAATGTTCCGCTGTTGGGCGACACCATCGGCGACAACCTCGACCGCACCGTCGCACGCCACGGCGCTCGCGACGCACTCGTCGAGCGCGCCACCGGACGACGCTGGACGTACACCGAACTCGCCGCCGAGATCGACGCACTCGCACTGGGCCTGCTGAACGCGGGTATCCGCAAGGGCGACCGCGTGGGAATCTGGGCACCCAACTGCGCGGAATGGACGTTCGTGCAGTACGCCACCGCCAAGATCGGCGCGATTCTCGTCAACATCAACCCCGCGTACCGCTCCCACGAACTGCAGTACGTGCTCGCGCAGGCGGGCATCCGGATGCTGATCTCCGCACCGGAATTCAAGACCTCCGACTACGCCGCAATGATCGGTGAGGTCCGCGGCGAGTGCCCCGAGCTCGAACAGGTGGTCCTGATCGGCCGCCCCGAGTGGGACGAGCTCGTGGCCTCGGGACGCTCGGCGCTCGGCACCGGGCGGGGCGCACTCGATGCTGCCGCGCGCGACCTGTCGCCGGACGACGCCATCAACATCCAGTACACCTCGGGAACCACCGGATTCCCCAAGGGCGCCACCCTGAGTCACCACAACATCCTCAACAACGGGTTCTTCGTCGGCGAACTGTGCCATTACACCGAGCAGGACAAGGTGTGCATCCCGGTTCCCTTCTATCACTGCTTCGGCATGGTCATGGGCAATCTCGCATGCACGAGTCACGGTGCCACCATGGTCATCCCCGCGCCGGCCTTCGAAGCTGCCGCCACCCTCGCAGCTGTCGCCGAGGAGCGCTGCACCTCCCTGTACGGAGTCCCGACGATGTTCATCGCCGAGCTCGCCGACCCGTCCTTCGACACCGTCGATCTGTCCTCCCTGCGCACCGGCATCATGGCGGGCTCCCCGTGTCCGGTGGAGGTGATGAAGCAGGTCATCGAGCGTATGGGCATGAGCGAGGTGTCCATCTGCTACGGGATGACCGAGACCTCCCCGGTGTCGCTGCAGACCCGCAGCGACGACACCATCGAGCAGCGGGTGTCGACCGTCGGGAGGGTCGGGCCTCACATCGAGGTCAAGATCGTCGATCCGAGCACCGGACTCACCGTGCCGCGAGGTGAGACGGGGGAGCTGTGCACTCGTGGCTATTCGGTGATGCTCGGCTACTGGAACGACCACGAAAAGACGGCCGACGCGATCGATGCGGCCCGGTGGATGCACACCGGCGATATCGGCGTGATGGACGCCGAGGGATACGTCTCGGTCACGGGCCGGATCAAGGACATGGTCATCCGCGGCGGTGAGAACATCTATCCGCGTGAGATCGAGGAATTCCTCTACACCCACCCCGACATCGTCGACGCCCAGGTCGTAGGTGTTCCGGATGCGAAATACGGCGAGGAGTTGATGGTGTGGGTGCGCCTGCGTGCGGACGCCGACGAACTCGACGCACAGTCACTGCGCGCATTCTGCACCGGCAAGCTCGCGCACTACAAGATCCCGCGCTATGTCCATGTCGTCGACGAGTTCCCCATGACGGTCACCGGCAAGATCCGCAAGGTCGAGATGCGTGAAGCGTCGGTGCTTCTTCTCCAGGAGGTCGATCAGTCCTGATCCACACGTAGCGGTACCCGTACGAAACGACAGTCGGACACGGAGGACGAGATGAAAACCAAAGCCGCAGTTCTGCTCGAAGCCGGCAAACCGTTCGAACTCATGGAACTCGAACTCGACGGACCCGGCCCGGGAGAGGTGCTGATCAAGTACACCGCTGCCGGTCTGTGTCATTCGGATCTGCACCTGACCGACGGCGATCTGCCGCCCCGCTATCCGATCGTCGGCGGCCACGAAGGCTCCGGGATCATCGAGGAGATCGGGCCCGGCGTCACCAAGGTCAAGCCCGGAGATCACGTCGTGTGCAGCTTCATCCCCAACTGCGGGACGTGCCGGTACTGCTCGACCGGCCGGCAGAACCTGTGCGACATGGGGGCAACGATCCTCGAAGGGTCGATGCCCGACGGTTCCTTCCGCTTCCATTCGGGCAGCACTGATTTCGGTGCCATGTGCATGTTGGGAACCTTCTCCGAGCGAGCCACGATCTCTCAGCATTCGGTGGTCAAGGTCGACGACTGGCTGCCCCTCGAGACGGCGGTGCTCGTCGGTTGCGGTGTGCCGTCCGGGTGGGGAACGGCGGTGTACTCCGGTGATGTGCGCGCGGGCGACATCGTGGTGATCTACGGCATCGGCGGTCTCGGCATCAATGCCGTTCAAGGTGCCGTCCATGCCGGCGCGAAGTACGTGGTGACGGTCGATCCGGTCGAGATGAAGCGCGATGCTGCCCTGAAGTTCGGGGCCACCCACGCCTTCGCGACCGCAGCCGAGGCCGCGGAGAAGGTCAACGAACTGAGCTGGGGCCAGGGCGCCGATGCTGCGTTGATTCTGGTGGGCACGGTCGACGAGGAGGTCGTCTCTGCGGCAACCGCGGTCATCGGAAAGGGTGGCACCGTGGTGATCACCGGACTGGCCAACCCCGAAAAACTGACGGTTCACGTGTCGGGCACCGACCTGACGCTGTTCCAGAAGACCATCAAGGGCTCGCTGTTCGGATCGGCCAACCCGCAGTACGACATCGTGCGTCTCCTGCGCCTCTACGACGCCGGGCAGCTGAAGCTCGACGAGTTGGTCACCACCCGCTACACCTTGGACGAGGTCAACCAGGGTTATCAGGATCTCCGGGACGGTAAGAATCTCCGCGGAGTGATCGTTCACACATCGTGAACGGGTTGCCACAACGCAACGTTCGGTGATCGATCTTCGGAATTTGCCCCGCAGACAGCACAGGGACGTACACACTGGAGTGCAGTTCGTCGCGGCAAGATCGTCTACGAGAGGAGCTCGGGATGTTCTGGGAAATCGTCGGCACAATCATCTTCGGTGCGGTCATCGGTGTCTTGGCCCGGCTCGTGATCCCGGGGAAGCAGTCGATGGGCATGCTCATCACGGTGATCATCGGCATCGTCGGTGCTCTCATCGGTTACTGGGTCTGGGGCGCGATCTCGTCGGAAGGAAACGCGGATACCGGTGGCATCGACTGGATCCGGTGGATCATCAGTATCGCGGCCGCAGTGATCCTGACGTTGCTCTACACATCGATGACCAGAGAGAAGCGTTGATGTACGACGCTCCCTGAAGACAACGAGCAGCCGATGGCCTCGCCCGGATCAACCGGGCGAGGCCATCGTCGTCTGCGATCACAGGTGTGTCGCAGGTTGTGACCGGACGTGTGCGGAACGGCATCATCGACATGTGCGCTACCGGCACAATGGACGGACAGGAAGGTCGACGACATGAGTGTGATCCCGGGGCCGGCATGGCTGTTCTGCCCGGCCGATCGACCCGAGCGCTACGGCAAGGCCGCCGCTACCGCCGATGTCGTCGTGCTCGATCTCGACGATAGTGTCGCGCCGGCCGACAAGGAGTACGCCCGCCGCTCTCTTCTGGACCGGTCTCTCGACCCGGCGCGCACGGTGGTCCGGATCAATCCGGCAGGCACCGAAGACCACTACCTGGACCTGCGGGCTCTGGCGAACTCGCCGTACACCCGGCTGATGCTCGCACGATGCGAATCTCCGGAGCAGGTGACGGCTCTCGCCCCACGCGAGGTCATTGCGCTCGTCGAGTCACCGCGTGGAGCGCTCGCGGTCGCCGACATCGCGCTGGCCATGGGCACGATCGGTGTCATGTGGGGCGCGGAGGGCCTCGCCGTGGGGCTCGGCGGACAGAGCATCCGGCACGCGGACGGCACCTACCGCGACGTCGCGAAACACGTCAGGTCGTCGGTGCTGCTCGCCGCGAAGGCGTACGGCCGCTGGGCTCTCGACGCCGCCTGTCTCGACATCGGCGACCACGCCGGATTGCGCAGCGAGGCACTCGACGCGGTCGCGGTCGGGTTCGATGTGAAGGTGGCGATCCACCCCGATCAAGTGGGGGTCATCCGTGAGGCCTACACGCCGAGCGAGGAATCGGTCGAATGGGCTCGCAGGGTCCTTGCGGCAGTGCCCGAGTCACGGGGCGCGTTCCGGTTCGAGGGACAGATGGTGGATGCGCCGGTGCTGCGACACGCCGAACAGATCCTGCACCGATCGGTGGAAGCGCGCGCCAACGGGTTCCGATCGGGGCGCGTGGAGGTCGAGCCGGAACGGAGGTGACGATAATGGTGCGTCCACAGTGGGTTCCCAGCGAAGTGGACCTCGCCGAAGCGAGGGTGACGGCGTTCGGCCGTTTCGTCGAGCAACGCCACGCCGTGGAACTACCGCAGTACGAGGCACTCTGGCAGTGGTCGATCGAGCATCCCTCGGAATTCTGGCAGGCAGTGTGGGATTGGTTCGAAATCCGCGGCGGCACCGATCCCGGGCCCGCACTCGCCCACTCCGCCATGCCCGGGGCCGTGTGGTTCCCCGGTGCCCGGCTGAACTACGCGTCGCACGTCTTCCGGAACGCTCGTGCCGATCGCCCGGCGATCATCCACGTCGACGAGGACGGACAGCGCCGAGAGACATCGTGGACGCAACTGCACGGCCGGGCCGCGGCCCTCGCGGCCACGCTCCGCGAGTACGGGGTGAAACCGGGCGACCGGGTCGTCGGGTATCTGCCCAACATTCCCGAAGCGATCGTCGCGCTGCTCGCCACCGCCGGCGTCGGAGCGGTGTGGTCGGCGTGCGGGCAGGATTACGCAGCCCCCGCCGCGCTCGACCGCCTCGGACAGCTGGATCCCAAAATTCTCGTCACCGCGGACGGCTACCGGTACAACGGGTGCCGGCACGACAGACTTGCCGAGGTCGCCTGGTTGCGCGAGCGGATGCCGGGGCTCGAAGCCACGGTGCTCGTGACCGGCGGTGCTGCCTCCGGCGACACCCTGCTCGACCCCGGCCTGCTCACATGGGAGGAGGCCACTGCCGGTGAGCACGAGTTCGAGCCCGTCCCGGTGCCGTTCGACCACCCGCTGTGGACGGTGTTCTCATCCGGCACCACCGGCCTACCCAAGGGCATCGTGCACGGACATGGTGGAGTGCTGCTCGAGCATCTCAAGGCGCTGTCGCTGCACCTCGACATCGGCCCCCGCGACACATACTTCTGGTATACGAGCCCGAGCTGGATGATGTGGAATTTTCTCGCTGCCGGGCTGCTCGTCGGCGCCACGATCGTCAGTTACGACGGTGCTCCCTCGTACCCGGACGTCGACCGGCTGTGGCGGATCGCGGCCGACGAACACGTCACTGTGTTCGGGACGAGTCCCGGATATGTCCTCGCGTGTATCAAAGCCGAGGTCGTTCCGCGCCGCGACCACGACCTGTCCGCTCTCCGTGGTGTCGGGGTCACCGGCTCGGCGCTGCCGCCCACGTCGTCGTTGTGGCTCGGAGAGAATGTGGGCGAGCGGGTCCAGGTCATGTCGATCACCGGCGGCACCGACGTGGTGTCGGCGTTCATCGGGTCGGTCAGGACCATGCCGGTGTGGCCGGGGGAGTTGTCGGTGCCGTGTCTCGGCGTCGCAGTCGATGCATTCGATGCCGCGGGCCGTCCGGTGCGCGGCGAGGTGGGCGAGCTCGTGGTTACCGCGCCGATGCCGTCGATGCCGGTGCGCTTCTGGAACGACCCCGACGGCACCCGCCTCCACGACGCCTACTTCTCCGCCTATCCAGGGGTGTGGCGGCACGGTGACCGGATCTCCATCACCGAGCGTGGCTCCGTCCAGATGCACGGGCGTTCCGACGCGACGCTGAACCGTCACGGGGTCCGGATGGGCACGGCCGACATCTACCAGGTGGTCGAAGATCTGCCGGAGGTGGTCGAGGCGCTCGCGCTCGGTATCGAGCGACCCGACGGCCGGTATTGGATGCCGCTGTTCGTCGTGCTCGCCGACGGTGTGACCCTCGACGAGGCACTCCGTGAGCGGATCCGCACAGAACTTCGGACGCGGATCTCGCCTCGGCACGTGCCCGACGACATCATCGCCGCGCCCGGGATCCCGCACACCCGTACCGGCAAGAAACTCGAGGTCCCGATCAAACGGATCCTGCAGGGAGCCGAGGCCGCGGTGACCGTCGAGCGAACGGCCCTCGACGTTCCGGAACTCATCGAGTGGTACCGCGAGCAGTCGTGATGACCGTCACTTGCTGAGTGCTGCCTTACTGGACAGAGCGCGCCCGGAATGTTCGGATTGCGGACATGGACGTTGCCATCAAGATTTTTCTGATCCTCCACTTCATCGGCCTCGCCGGAATCATCGGCTCGTGGCTCGCGGTCATCAAGGACCCGCGTGTCGTGATGGGCATGCTGCACGGCGCAATCCTTCAGGTGGTGACCGGAGTCGCGCTCGTGGGGCTCAACGAGGCGAACGATGCAGACGTCAACCACATGAAGATCGGTATCAAGCTGGTGATCGCGTTGATCATCCTCGCCGTCGCGATCGTCGGTCTGAAGAAGGAGAAGCAGAACCCCGGTACCACCGCTGCGCTCGCTCACACTGCAGGCGGACTCGCCATCGTCAACGTGATCATCGCAGTGATGTGGTGATCCTCCTCTCATCATCGGGACGGTGACGCCTTGTCCTGTCCACGACCATTCGAGCGCTGGTCCGCACCCTGTAGATTGGGCCGGTGTGTATGCGAAGGGCACCTGACATGACCGGCGAGTAACCTGTCTCGAACGGTTGTTGCCGGTCGGTAGGGTTTGTGGCTGCGTCGTCAGGTCAGTGGGATCCCGCTGCCGGGCTCGCCGTAACGATCCTCACCTGATCTGCAGATATACGCGGGGTACGGTGATGTGCTCCGCAGGTCGGTGCGCAGGTCGGTCGTCGTCCGACGGTGAGAGGAAGGTTGGGGTTTGGACTCGCTGGGTATCGGCGGCTTGGAAACGAAGAAGACGAGTGCGGCAGCGGTGCCGCCCGGTGCGTTTCCCCTCTCGCCGGCACAGCTGGGCATGTGGTTCGCCCAGCACGTCGACCCGACGGTGCCAGCCAACATCGCCCAGTACGTCGAACTCGATGGCGATGTCGATCTCGACGTACTTCGCGAATCCAGTGCACGCGCGGCCCTCGAGACAGGGTCCGGGTTCCTCCGCTTCATCGAAGTGGACGCGCATCCCTATCAGCTCGTCGACCCGACCCTCGAGGCTCCGCTCGGATATGTGGATCTGCGCGACGAACAGGACCCCCGCCAGGCCGCGCTCGAGTGGATGAGCGAGGACCGCAGCCGGCCCGTGGACGTGCTCCGCGACCGGCTCATCGCCGCGACGGTGCTTCGCATCGGTGAGAGCCGCTACTTCTGGTACAACCGCGTCCACCACCTCGCACTCGACGGGTTCGCTGCCGCGACCTTCATGACCCGGATCGCGGAGCTGTACACCGCAGCCGTGGAAGGGGTCGAGGCCAGCCCGAACCGCGCGTCGGACCTGCGCAAGGTCTACGACGTCGAGATGGACTACCGCGATTCGAAACGGTTCGCCGACGATCGCGAGTACTGGGCGGGGCAGATCGAGGGCATCGAGGAACCGTCGAGCCTGGCCGACCGCACGGCAGCGCCTGCGCCCGTCAGCCGCATCGACAGTGCCGCGCTCACCGACGACATCGAGCATCACGTCGACGCGCTCGCCGAGCGCGAAGGTGCAAGTCTCGCGACGGCCGTCGTGGCGGCCTTCGCCGCGTATGTCGCGCAGATGACCGGCCGCACCGACGTCGTACTGAGCCTGCCTGTCGCCGCGCGGACGACCGCGGTGTTGCGCCGCTCCGGCAGCATGGTGTCGAACGTCGTGCCGCTGCGCCTGGACGTCACCGACGACACCACCGTGCACGACCTGATCGCCGCATCGGGCGCCGCCGTGTCCGGGGCACTGAGACACCAGCGCTACCGGCACGAGGACATCGTCCGCGACCGCGACACGTCGGCCGGGGCGCAGTCCACGTTCTTCGGACCGTGGGTCAACATCATGCTGTTCGAGAACGAGATTCGTCTCGGCGACATGGTCGGACACATCAACATCCTGTCGACCGGTCTCATCGAGGATCTCGGTGTCAACGTCTACAAGAGCGGTGGCACCCGCGTCCACATCGACTTCGAGTCCAACCCCAACCTCTACCCGGCCGAACAGGCACGTGCCAACCACGTACGGTTCGTCGAGTTCTTCGACCGGTTCGTCGCGTCCGACGCCGACCGGCTCGTCTGGGACATCCCACTCGCTGCGAACGTCGAACTCGACCGCGCCGTGGTCGACTGGAACCGCACCGAGCACCCGGTGGAGCAACGCGCACTGCTCGCCGACTTCCGGGCGCAGGCCGCCGCGACACCCGATGCGACGGCACTGGTCTACGAGGGGGAGTCGCTCACCTACGGTGAGTTCGCTACGCGCGTCAACTCCCTCGCCCGGGAACTCGTCGACCGCGGGGTCGGTCCCGAGTCTCTCGTCGGCCTGTGTGTCCGCCGCTCCTGCGAGCTCCTCGTCGGCATGTACGCGATCCTCGAGGCCGGCGGTGCATGGGTGCCGATCGACCCGGACCACCCTGCCGACCGCACCGGATACATCCTGGACACCGCGAAACCGGTCGTGGTGCTCACCACCTCGCGCGACCGCGCCGAACTCCCCGACGTAGCGCCGGTCGTCGAGATCGACACATTCGACCACTCGTCACGCGATGGTGGGCCGCTCACCGACGCGGAGCGACTCGGGCCGGTGCGGCCCGACACCACCGCGTACGTGATCTTCACGTCCGGATCCACGGGCCGACCCAAGGGCGTCGCGGTGGGTCACGCTGCGATCGACAACCAGATCCAGTGGATGAACGACCAGTACGACGTGGCATCCACCGACGTCTATCTGCAGAAGACCGCCACCACGTTCGACGTGTCGCTGTGGGGCTTCTTCATGCCGTTGCGGGTGGGTGCGACGCTCGTCATCGCGACACCGGACGGGCACCGCGACCCGGTCTACGTCGCGAACAAGATCGCCGAGCACCGGGTGACGCTCACCGACTTCGTGCCGTCGATGCTCACCGTGTTCGTGGCCAATGCACCCGAGGGGAGCTGCGACACACTGCGTCACGTCTTCGTCATCGGCGAAGCGTTGCCCTCCGAGACGGCCGCAGACTTCGCGCAGCTGTGCTCCGCCGGTCTGCACAACCTCTACGGGCCCACCGAGGCCGCGGTGTCGATCACCTATCACCGCGCCGGACCGGGCGACGTCCACAGCGTTCCGATCGGCATCCCGCAGTGGAACAGCCGCGCGTACGTGCTCGACCGTCGTCTCCGCCCCGTTCCGGTGGGGCGCCCGGGAGAGCTCTACCTCACCGGCGTCCAGCTTGCTCGCGGGTACCTCGACCGGCCCGACCTGACCTCCGACCGGTTCCTCGCCGACCCGTTCGGCGCTCCGGGCGACCGGATGTACCGCACCGGCGACCTCGTCCGCTGGGTGTCGCCCGACGGTGAACACGGCATCCTCGACTACATCGGTCGCACCGACTTCCAGGTGAAGTTCCGCGGTCAGCGCATCGAACTCGGTGAGATCGAAGCGGTCCTGCTCTCGCACCACACCGTCTCGCAGGCCGTCGTGCTCGTGGTGCAGACCTCCACCGGCGACCAGCTGGTGGGCTTCGTCGTGCCCACTCCGACCGCGACGATCGACGTCGCGGACCTGACGGATCACGCCGAGCGTGCGTTGCCGTCGTACATGGTCCCGGCGTCGCTCATGGTGCTCGAGGAACTCCCGCTGAACACCAGTGGCAAGCTCGACCGCAAGGCGCTTCCGCAGCCGATCTTCAGCAGTACCCGCACCTTCCGCGAACCCCGTACCCCAGCGGAACGGGCGGTGTCCACCGCGTTCGGTGAGGTTCTCGGAGTCGAGCGGGTGGGTCTCGACGACGACTTCTTCGAACTGGGTGGCAACTCTCTGGTCGCCACCCAGGTCGTCTCCCGCATCGGTGCCGCGCTCGACACCCAGATTCCGGTGCGTGCGCTGTTCGAGGCATCCACCGTGGTGGGTCTCGCGACGCGAGTGGCGAAGCAGATCGGATCGGGTGCCCGGCGCGCCCTGGTGGCGAGGCCGCGACCCGACGTGCTGCCCTTGTCGACCGCGCAGCAGCGCATCTGGTTCATCAACCGGTTCGATACGGCGACCGCGGCATACAACCTGCCGTTCACGGTCCGTCTCACCGGCGACGTCGACCCCCGGGCACTGTCCGACGGCTTCGCCGATGTGGTGCACCGGCACGAAACACTCCGGACCGTCTATCCCGAGGTCGACGGTGAACCTCGCCAGGTCATCCTGCCGACCGGGCAGGTCACCTCGGTCCTCGAACCGGTGGACGTCGACGAGGCAGGACTGCAGGCCGCCGTCGTCGAGCTGGCCGGTCGCGGATTCGACGTCACGACGGAC
The DNA here is from genome assembly GCF_042730275.1 of Rhodococcus sp. NPDC060086. NCBI lineage: Bacteria > Bacillati > Actinomycetota > Actinomycetes > Mycobacteriales > Nocardiaceae > Rhodococcus > Rhodococcus sp. NPDC060086. The sequence continues at coordinate 35,326 of NZ_JBHWWZ010000026.1, read as the reverse complement.
GTTCCGTTCCGAGTGGCACTCTACAGGCTCGCTCCCGACGCCTACGTCCTCGCAATGGTGTTGCACCACATCGCATCCGACGGTTCGTCGTTCGGCCCGTTCGCCCGTGACGTCGTCACCGCCTACTCGGCACGAGCCGAAGGTCACGAGCCACATTGGGCGCCGCTGCCGATCCAGTACGCCGATTACGCGGTGTGGCAACGCGAAGCCCTCGGTCTCGAATCCGACCCGGGATCCGCCGCTGCGCAGCAGATCGCCTACTGGACCGAGGAACTCGACGGGCTTCCCGACCAGCTCGACCTGCCGTCCGATCGGCCGCGACCCGCGGTCGCGAGCTACGGCGGCTCCAAACACCGGTTCGACATCGACGCCGAAACCCACAGGCGCTTGGTCGATCTCGCCCGTACGCATCACGCATCGCTGTTCATGGTCGTGCACGCTGCCTATGCGGTGCTGCTGTCTCGGCTGAGCGGGTCCAGCGACATCGCCATCGGTACCGCTGTCGCGGGTCGAGGCGAGAAGGAACTCGACGACCTGATCGGCATGTTCGTCAACACCCTCGTGTTGCGCAGCAGAATCGACCCGGGCTCCTCGTTCGCGGAATTCCTCGGCGACGTCCGCGGCACTGACCTGACCGCGTTCTCGAATGCCGACGTGCCGTTCGAGAGGCTCGTCGAGGTGCTCAACCCCACTCGCTCCACCGCGCGGCACCCGCTGTTCCAGGCGGCGCTGTCGCTCGAACCGGCGCACGCACGCGACGTGTCGTTCGCGGGTGTTCATGCGGTGGGCATCGAGCTCGACATGCCGATCTCGAAGTTCGACATCCAGCTCTGGGCCACCGAGCGGCTCGACGAGGACGGTCGCCCGGCCGGGCTCGGCGTGGTCTTCGAGTTCGCCACCGATTTGTTCGACGAAGCCACCGTCGCGGCGTTCGGTGAACGATTCGTGCGCATTCTCGACGGAGCCGTCGCCGATCCCACAACTCCCGTCGGAGACCTCGAGATCCTGTCTCCCGGTGAGATAGATCGTCTCGTCGCGACCCACGGTGCCGTCGTCACCGACCACGTCACCCTGGTCGACCTCCTCGTCGAAGGAGGCCGACGCCACCCCGACCGCATCGCGGTACGCGACGGCGAGACGACGATCACCTACCGTGAGCTCGACGAGATGTCGAACCGCATCGCCCGCTACCTCACCGGCCGCGGTGCCGGACCGGAACAGATTGTGGCGCTCGCGTTCCCGAGATCCTGGGAGATGGTTCTCGGTGTCTGGTCGGTGGCCAAGACCGGCGCGGCGTACCTGCCCGTCGATCCCGAGCATCCGGCCGAGCGCATCTCCCACATGCTCGACGATTCGGGTGCACTGGTCGGCCTGACCACAGCCGAACGATCCGGCTCGCTCCCGGCGGTCGTCGACTGGATCGACCTCGGCGACGATGAGTTCGTCGCGGAATGCGCAAAGCACTCCAGCGCCCCGATCGGTGATGCCGACCGGATTCGCCCGCTCCGCGTGGACCACACCGCCTACGTCATCTACACCTCGGGTTCGACCGGTCGACCGAAGGGCGTCGCGGTCACCCACGTCGGACTGTCCGGACTCGTCCGCGAGTCCGTCGAACTCTACGAGGTCACCGAGAACTCGCGGATTCTGCACATCTGTTCGCCGAGCTTCGACCCGTCGGTGCTCGACTGGACGCTCGCGGGGTCGACGGGTGCCGAGCTCGTCATCACTCCGCCCTCGGTCTACGGCGGGGCCGAGCTCCGCGCACACATCGCGGCCACGAAGGTCACCCACGCCGTCATCACCCCCGCGGTGCTCGGATCGGTCGATCCCACCGGCCTGGATTCTCTGCGAGTACTCAACGTCGGTGGCGACGCCTCCACCGCCGATCTCGTTGCGCGCTGGGCGCCGGGGCGCCGGTTCTTCAACGCGTACGGGCCCACCGAGACGACGATCGTGTCGACCCGCGCCGAACTGTCGGTCGACGGACGGATCACCGTGGGCACTCCGGTGGCCGGAGTGGTTGCGCTCGTGCTCGATCGACGTCTGCGACCGGTCCCGGCCGGGGTGTCCGGCGAGCTGTACCTCGCAGGCGATGCCCTCGCCCGGGGCTATCATCGCCGCGGGTCGCTCACTGCGGATCGGTTCGTCGCGAACCCGTTCGGCGGTTCCGGCGACCGCATGTACCGGACCGGCGACATCGTTCGCTGGAACGACGACGATCAACTGGTCTTCACCGGGCGATCCGACTTCCAGGTCAAGGTCCGTGGCTACCGCATCGAACTCGGTGAGATCGACGCGACGCTGCTGACCCACGATCTGGTGGACTTCGCTGCCACGATCGGCCACGAAATGCCCTCGGGGCAGACGGCACTCGTGTCGTATGTGCATGCCGCTCCCGGTGTCGACACTGCGGATCTCGCCGACCATGTGGGTCGGTCACTGCCCTCGTACATGGTTCCGTCCCAGATCATCGTTCTCGACGAGGTGCCCCTCACTCCGATCGGGAAGCTCGACCGGCGCGCATTGCCGGAACCCGAACTCGTCATCAGCTACCGCGAATTCCGTGGGCCGACAACGCCGATCGAAGAGACCGTCGCAACGGTGTTCGCCGACGTCCTCGGCCTGCAGGTCGTCGGACTCGACGACGACTTCTTCGAGCTCGGCGGCAACTCCCTGCTCGCCACGCAGGTCGTCTCCCGACTCGGTGTCGCGCTCGATGCCCAGGTGCCGGTGCGGGCGTTGTTCGAGTCCACCACCGTCGCTGCGCTCGCCGTGCGGGTGGAGCAGGAAGCCGGCCGCGGCGCGCGCATCGCCCTGTCGAAGATGCCTCGGCCCGAACGTGTCCCGCTCTCGCTCGCGCAGCAGCGCATGTGGTTCCTCAACCGCTTCGACACCCAGTCGGCGACCTACAACCTGCCGATGGCACTGCGGCTTCGCGGCGATCTCGATATCGCGGCCCTGCAGGTGTCGATCATGGACGTCATCGATCGTCACGAATCGCTGCGGACCGTCTTCCCGGACTCACCCGAGGGCCCGCACCAGGTCGTGCGTGCCGCCGCCGAGGTCGTTCCTGATCTGACTCCGACCGTGATCGCAGCAGACGAACTACCCGAAGCCGTCCGTCGACTCGCCTCCACGGGCCTCGACGTGACCTCCGACGTCCCGATCCGCGCCGAGCTGTTCGAGCTCGGTGGCTCGGAACATGTGCTCGTCGTGGTGGTGCACCACATCTCGGCCGACGGCTGGTCGATCGGCCCGATGGCGCGCGACATCATGGTCGCGTACACCGCGCGGACCGACTGGGAAGAGCCGTCGTGGGCGCCGCTGCCCGTCCAGTACACGGACTACACGCTGTGGCAACGGCAGATCCTGGGCTCCGAGGACGATGACCGGTCGCTCATCTCACGTCAGCTCGACTACTGGCGCCGCACCCTTGCGGGCATCCCCGACCAGCTCGATCTGCCGGCCGACCGGCCGCGGCCGAGTCAGCAGTCGTATGCAGGTGCGACCGTCGAGTTCCGAATCGATCCCGAATTGCACCGCGGATTGGTCGATCTCGCGCGCAGCCGTAATGCGTCGCTGTTCATGGTCGTGCACGCGGCGCTGTCCGTGATGCTGTCGCGTCTGTCCGGACAGGACGACATTGCGATCGGTACCCCGGTGGCAGGCCGCGGTGAGCAGGCACTCGACGATCTGATCGGCATGTTCGTCAACACGCTCGTGTTGCGCACCGAGGTCGACGCGGCCGACGAATTCACCCGGCACCTCGCCCGGGCCCGGGACGCCGCCCTCGGTGCGTTCGGGCATGCGGATGTGCCGTTCGAGCGTCTCGTGGAGGTACTCAATCCGGAGCGGTCGACGGCGCGGCATCCGCTGTTCCAGGTGATGCTCTCGTTCGAGAACCTCCGTGCCTCACGCATCGACCTTCGCGGCCTGACCCTCGACGTCGTCGACATCGATTCGGCCGTCGCCAAGTTCGACCTCCAGCTGACTCTGACCGAGGCATTCGACGGCGATGGTGCGCCCAACGGTCTCGGCGCTGCCTTCATCTACGCGACCGATCTGTTCGATGCCGGAACCGCGCACGGATTCGCCGATCGTTTCGTGCGGGTGCTCGAGACGGTTGTGGCGGATCCTGCGGTGCGGGTCGGTGATATCGATCTGCTCGATGCCGATGAGCGGTCTCTGGTGCTCGAGCGGTGGAACGATACTGCGCACGAGGTCGAGTCGTCGTTGACGTTGGTCGATCTGTTCGAGGCACAGGTGCGTCGGACGCCGGATGCGGTGGCGCTCGAGTTCGAGGGGCAGTCGCTGACGTATGCGGAGTTCGATTCTCGTGTGAATCGGGTTGCGCGTCATTTGATTTCGGTGGGTGTGGGGCCGGAGTCGACGGTGGGTCTGGCGGTGCGTCGTTCGTTGGATCTGTTGGTCGGGATGTATGCGATCGTCAAGGCCGGTGGTGCGTATGTGCCGTTGGATCCGGATCAGCCTGCGGATCGTAATGGGTACATTCTCGAGGTTGCTGCTCCGGTGGTGGTGTTGACGACTGCGCGTGATGGGTTTGTTGCGCAGGGTGTGCCTTCGGTCGAGCTCGATGTGCTCGATGTGTCGGGATTCTCCGATGCGTCGGTGGCGGATGTGGATCGTGTGTCGCCGTTGCGGTCGTCGAATGCGGCGTATGTGTTGTTCACGTCGGGGTCTACGGGTCGGCCGAAGGGCGTCGCGATCTCGCACAACTCGATCGTGAACCGCCTCGTGTGGATGCAGGACCAGTATCGACTCGCCGCCGACGACGTCGTCCTGCAGAAGACGCCGTTCACGTTCGACGTGTCGGTGTGGGAGTTCTTCTGGCCGCTGCAGGTGGGTGCCCGGCTCGTCGTCGCCATCCCCGACGGTCACCGCGACCCGGACTACCTGGTGCGGACGATGATCGAGAACTCGGTGTCGGTGGCCCACTTCGTGCCGTCGATGCTCGCGGTGTTCGTCGCAGCATCCGGCGTCGAGGACGTCTCGACGCTGCGTGCCGTGTTCGCTTCGGGTGAGGCACTGTCGGCTGCTGCCGCGGACCGCCTGCGTACGGCACTGCCCCAGGTGCGCCTGCACAATTTGTACGGACCCACCGAGGCTGCGGTCGACGTGACCTACCACGAGGTCACCCGCGCCGACTCGACGTCGGTTCCGATCGGTGTGCCGGTGTGGAATACCGGTGTCTACGTGCTCGACGGCCGGCTCCGGCCTGTCCCGGTGGGGGTTGCGGGCGAGCTGTATCTGTCGGGCGTGCAGTTGGCGCGGGGGTACGTGACCCGGCCGGACCTGACCGCTGAGCGGTTCATCGCTTCTCCGTTCGCAGTGGGGGAACGGCTCTACAGAACCGGCGACCTCGTCAAGTGGGGTCGGCGCTCCGGTGAGCTGGAGTACATCGGCCGTACCGACTTCCAGGTCAAGTTGCGAGGACTGCGGATCGAGCTGGGGGAGATCGAAGCCGCGATCCTCGAGCCCGGGGGCGTCGCCCATGCCGTTGTGCTGGTGCGCGCGGATCCGCGTTCGGGTGAGCAGCTGGTCGCGTATCTCGTCGGACAGCCCGGGGCCGCACTCGATACAGGTGCGATCTCGAGAGTCCTGTCGACCCGCCTGCCCGGTTACATGGTGCCGACGGCGTACGTCGTACTCGATCAGCTGCCGCTGAGCCTGTCGGGCAAGCTCGACCGCAAGGCTCTGCCGGAGCCGGTGTTCGAGGTCAAGGAGTTCCGGGCACCGACCACACCCGTCGAGCAGATCGTGGCGTCGGTCATCGCCGACGTCCTCGGGCTCGACCGGGTCGGGCTCGACGACGACTTCTTCGCCCTCGGCGGCAACTCGCTGATCGCGACGCAGGTGGTGTCGCGGATCAGCGAGGCCGTCGGGCACCGCCTGCCGCTGCGCATGATCTTCGAGGCGTCGACCGTCGAATCGCTTGCCGTGGCAGCCGAGTCCAGTTCGGTCGAGACGAACCGGATCCCGCTGGTCGCCCAAGATCGGCCGGCACGGGTTCCGCTGTCGCTCGCTCAGCAGCGGATGTGGTTCCTCAACCGCTTCGATCCCGACTCGGCGGTCAACAACATTCCGGTTGCGGTGCGGTTGTCCGGCAAGCTCGACGTCGCAGCCCTCGAAGAGGCGCTGCGGGACGTCGTCGCGCGACACGAATCGCTCCGCACCATCTACCCGGACGTCGACGGCTACGGATACCAGAAGATCCTCGCTCCCTCCGACGTCGCGATCGCGCTCGAGAGCATCCCCACGTCCGAAACCGACGTTCCGGACGCGCTGCGCGAGCTCGCAGGCACCGCGTTCGACGTGGCGCGCGAAGTTCCGCTCGCCGTCTGCTTGCTCGAGCTCGCACCCGACGAGCACCTGCTGGTAGCGGTCCTGCACCATATTGCCGCGGACGGGTTCTCGATGGTCCCGCTCACCCGCGACATCATGATCGCCTATGCGGCACGCTCGACCGGCGATGATCCCGCCTGGGAACCGCTCGAGGTGCAGTACGCCGACTACACGCTGTGGCAGCGCGACGTCCTGGGGTCCGAAGACGATCCCGATTCGATGGTCTCCCAACAGATCCGGTATTGGATCGAAGCGCTGGACGGAGTGCCCGCGAGCCTCGAACTGCCCACCGACCGGCCTCGTCCGGCGGTGGCCACGAACGCCGGAGCCGTACACCGATTCGAGATCGGTGCCGACCTGCGTGCCGCGATCGACAGGCTGGCGCACGATCAGCGCACCACAGAATTCATGGTGGTCCACGCTGCCCTCGCGGTGCTGCTCGCACGGCTCGGAGCGGCCGACGACATCACGATCGGCACTCCCGTCGCCGGTCGTGGTGAGCGCACCCTCGACGGCCTGATCGGAATGTTCGTCAACACCCTCGTGTTGCGCACGCACGTCGATTTCGCGCAGACGTTCGGCGAACTGCTTGCGCACGTGCGTGAATCCGACCTCGGTGCCTTCGCGCACGCGGAGATCCCGTTCGAACGCCTCGTCGACGTGCTCGCACCTGTCCGCAGCCAGGCGCACAACCCGTTGTTCCAGGTGATGCTCGCATTCCAGAACGTCGGCCAGGTGTCGCTCGAACTGCCGGGCATGACCGTGTCCAACATTCCGCTCGACAGCGGTATGTCGAAGTTCGATCTCGTGGTGACTGTTCTCGACGTGCCGCTCGACGGTGCTGCCGACGGCGGGTACTCGATCGAATTCTCTTACGCCACCGATCTTTTCGATGCATCGACCATCGTCGGCATGGGCGAGCGCTTCGTATCGTTGCTCGAGGCGATCACAAGCACACCCGCACTGCCGGTCGGCGACCTTCCGCTGCTCACCGGTGCCGAACTCGTCGCGGTCGAATCGGCGTCCCGCGGACTCGTGCACCCCCTCGACCCCGCAGTCACGGTGCCCGTCCTGCTGGACCTGCAGGTCGCACGTACCCCGGACGCTCCCGCACTCATCCCGGGCACCGACGCCCTCGGCGCCCCACGGACGTACCGGGAGTTCGGACGCGACGTCAACCGGCTCGCCCGGTACCTCGTCGGACGCGGCGTCGGACCCGACACCCGCGTGGGTGTTGCACTGAGCCGTTCCACCGACATGGTCGTCGCGATCCACGCAGTGATCGCCGCGGGAGGCGCATACGTGCCGGTCGATCCCGACCAACCCGCCGAACGCATCGAGTTCATCCTCGAATCCTCGGCGCCGTCGCTGCTCCTCACTGCAGGGACGACCGCATCGGCGCGCGGTGCCACCTCGGTCACCACATGCGACATCGATGCACTCGACCTCTCCGGCTTCGACGACGGGCCGCTCACCGACGCAGACCGCACCGCACCCCTGCGCGCCGAGCACCTCGCGTACGTGTTGTACACGTCGGGTTCGACCGGCCGACCCAAGGGCGTCGGCGTGACCCACGGCTCCGTGGTCAACCAGATGTTGTGGATGCAGGATCGATTCGCGTTCACGGAGTCGGACGCAGTCCTGCTCAAGACCCCAGTGACGTTCGACGCGTCCGTATGGGAGATCTTCCTGCCGTTGCAGACCGGTGCGTCCGTCGTCGTGGGGTCCCCGGATCTCCACCGCGATCCCGCTCGCATGGCAGCGGAGATCGGACACACCGTCACCACCGTGGTGCAGTTCGTCCCGACGGTGTTCGACGCGGTCCTCGAGCACCTCGACACGGGTGCGGCGGCGTCGCTCACCCACGTGTTCTGCGGTGGCGAGGCGCTCTCGGCAAGCAGCTCTGCCCGGTTCGCGGCGCTCGGCGATGCGCCCGTGCACAACGTGTACGGGCCGACCGAAGCGACGGTGCAGACCGTGTACCGGACCGCAGCGGCGGACGACGATCGGGTGGTGCCGATCGGCCGCCCGGTGTGGAATACCGATGTGCTCGTGCTCGATCCGCGGCTGCGCCCGGTTCCTGTCGGCGTGTCCGGAGAGCTCTATCTCACGGGCGCCCAGCTGGCCCGCGGCTACCACGGCCGAGCGGATCTGACTGCGGAGCGATTCGTCGCGGATCCGCGCTCGACGACCGGTGCGCGCATGTACCGGACCGGCGACCTCGTCAAATGGACCCGTGCAACATCCGGCCGGTCCAGCACGGCACACATCGATACGCTCGAGCTCGAATACCTCGGCCGTACCGACCACCAGGTCAAGCTGCGTGGCCTCCGGATCGAACTCGGCGAAGTCGAGTCGGCACTCGGCGAGGTGAGCGGGGTGCGTCAGTCCGTTGCGATCGTCCGCGACGACCCGGGCACGGGACCACAACTGGTGGCGTACGTGGTGGCCACACCCGGGGCCACCCTCGACCCGCTCGATATGAAGGCCGAACTCGCGCAGGCGCTGCCGTCGTACATGGTTCCGTCGGCGATCGTGGTCCTCGACCGGTTCCCGCTCAACACCAGCGGCAAGATCGATCGGAACTCGTTGCCTGCTCCGACCTTCGAGGTCGGCGAATTCATGCCGCCGCGCACTCCGGTGGAGGAGATCGTCGCGGGAGTCTTCGCGCAGGTCCTCGGGGTGCCACGGGTCGGACGGGACGACGACTTCTTCGCGCTCGGAGGCAACTCCCTCGTCGCAACCCAGGTCGTCGCCCGCCTCGGTGAGGCCCTCGGGACCCGGATTCCCGTGCGAGCACTCTTCGACGCCCCGACCGTCGAAGCGCTCGCGGTGCGTGCCGAGCAGGACTCCGGTGCAGGAATCCGACCGCAGCTCGCGCGTCGCCCCCGCCCGGAACGAGTACCGTTGTCGCCTGCTCAGCAGCGCATGTGGTTCCTCAACCGGTTCGACGCCGACTCTGCGGTGAACAACATCCCGGTCGGTGTCCGCTTGACGGGCGCCCTCGACGTGGAGGCACTCACCGCCGCGCTCGGCGACGTCGTCGAACGGCACGAATCGCTCAGAACGATCTACCCCGACGTCGACGGTGTGGGATACCAGTCCGTACTCGCCTCGCACCCGGTGGAACTGATCACCGAGAGCGTCGACGAGGCGTCACTCATCGTGCGAGCCGAACAGCTCACCGCGATGGGATTCGACATCACCACCGAGGTTCCGATGCGGGTGGTGCTGTTCGAGCTCAGCGCGCGCGAACACGTGCTGTTCCTCGTGGTGCACCACATCGCATCCGACGGATTCTCGCTGCGTCCGCTCGCGCGCGACATCATGGTCGCGTACGCGTCGCAGACACGCGGCGAGTCGCCGGCCTGGTCTCCGCTCGCGGTGCACTACGCCGACTACGCGCTGTGGCAGCGTGAGGTGCTCGGATCCGAGGACGATCCCGAATCGGTGCTCTCGGAGCAGATCGGATATTGGGCCTCGCAGCTCGCGGGACTCCCGGATCAGCTCGACCTCCCGTCCGACCGGTCGCGCCCCGAGACGGCCTCCGGTGAAGGCCGGACCAGCAGTTTCCGAATGGAACCCACGCTGCACGCGCGTCTGGAAACGCTGGCGCGAGAGCACAACACGTCGTTGTTCATGGTGATTCACGCTGCTCTCAGCGTGCTGCTGTCGAGGCTGTCGGACACCGACGACATCGCGATCGGCACACCGATCGCCGGTCGCGGCGAGGCAGCCCTCGACGATCTGGTCGGCATGTTCGTCAACACGCTGGTACTGCGCACCACGTTCGACAACGATGCGCCGTTCGAGGAACTGCTCGCCAAGGTCCGGGAGACCGACCTCGACGCCTTCGCACATGCCGACGTTCCGTTCGAGCGGCTCGTCGAGATCATCGATCCCGAACGCTCTCAGGCGCGGCATCCGTTGTTCCAGGTGGCCCTGACGTTCCAGAACACGGGCGCAGTGGATTTCGAACTCGACGGGATCACCGCGAGGGCGCTCGAATACGAAGCTCCCACAGCAAAGTTCGACCTGCAGTTCACCTTCGCCGACAGCATCGGCGCGGGATCGATCGGTGCCGACAACGGCGCGGGTGGCATGGATTTCGCGATCACCTACGCCACCGACCTGTTCGACGACCTGCGTGTCGCGGCGTTTGCGGAGCAGTTGCTGCGGATTCTGCGTGCGGTGGTGGATGATCCGGCGGTCGTGGTCGGTGATATCGGGATCCTCGATGATTTCGAGCGTGAGCTCGTGGTGTCGCGGTGGAATTCGCTGGGTGATGATGTGGCGCCGGCGGATGTGACGCTGGTGGAGATGTTCGAGGCGCAGGTCGCTGTGCGTGGTGATGCGGTGGCGGTACGGTTCGGTGACGAGTCGGTGTCGTATAGCGAGTTGGGTTCGCGGGCGCGGCGTCTTGCGCGGCATCTGATCGATGTCGGTGTGGGGCCCGAGTCGTTGGTGGCGGTGGCGTTGCCGCGGTCGGTGGATCTGGTCGTGGCGTTGTTGGCGGTGCTCGAGGCCGGTGGTGGATATCTGCCGGTGGATCCGAACTCTCCGGCCGATCGCATCGAGTTCCTGGTGTCGGATGCCGCGCCGGTTGCGGTCGTGACGCGCTCCGATGAGGAAGTGTCGTTCCCGGACGGTGTTCCGGTGGTCGAGCTCGATCGGGTGGATCTGTCGGGTGTGGACGATGCGCCGATCGTCGATGGGGAGCGTCGGGCGCCGCTCGCGTCGACGAACCTCGCGTATGTGATCTACACGTCGGGTTCGACGGGCCGTCCGAAGGGCGTGTTGATTCCGCATCGCAACGTGGTGCGGTTGATGGTGAACACCGAGTCGGTGTACGGGTTCGGTGCGTCGGATGTGTGGACGATGTTCCACAGCTATGCGTTCGATTTCTCGGTGTGGGAGTTGTGGGGCCCGTTGTTGTACGGCGGGACCCTGGTGGTTGTCGACTACTTCACGTCGAGGTCGCCGGAGGCGTTCCGGGAGTTGCTGGTTCGTGAGCAGGTGACGGTGTTGAACCAGACTCCGTCGGCGTTCTATCAGCTTGCGGAGGCCGATCGTGTGGCGTCCGATGGTGCGCGGTTGGCGTTGCGTTATGTGATTTTCGGTGGTGAGGCGCTCGAGCCACGCCGTTTGGCGGGGTGGTTCGAGCGGCACGAGGACACCTCTCCGCGGTTGGTGAACATGTACGGGATCACCGAGACGACGGTGCATGTGTCGTACCGGGAGATCGGTGCCGAGCTCGCCGAGGCGGGATCGGCGAGTGTGGTCGGTGTGCCGATCGCCGGTTTGCGGGTGTATGTGCTGGACCGGCGGCTGCAGCCGGTGCCGGTGGGTGTTGCGGGGGAGATGTACGTCGGTGGCGGTCAGCTCGCGCGCGGATATCTGCGTCGTCCGGAGTTGTCGTCGGCGCGGTTCGTGGCCGATCCGTTCTCGGCGGATGGTGCCTTGCTCTACCGGACGGGTGATGTTGCGCGGTGGGTGGTCTCGGGTGATCTCGAGTATCTGGGTCGTGCCGATGATCAGGTGAAGATCCGTGGTTTCCGGATCGAGCTCGGTGAGGTCGAGGCGGCGGTGCTGGCGCAGGATTCGGTGGCGCAGGCTGCGGTGATCGTGCGTGAGGATGCGCCGGGTGCGGCGCGGATCGTTGCGTATGTGGTTCCTGCCGAGGGCGTTTCGGTCGATGTCGACTCGCTGCGTGATGGTGTGGGTGCGGTGGTGCCCGAATACATGGTGCCGTCGGCGTTCGTGGTGATCGAGTCGATCCCGTTGACGGTCAACGGCAAGTTGGATCGTCGGGCGCTGCCGGAGCCGGTGTTCGAGACACGGGTGTTCCGGGCGCCGTCGACTCCGATCGAGGAGATCGTGGCGGGGGTGTTCGCCGATGTGCTCGGTGTCGAGCGGGTGGGTGCGGATGATGATTTCTTCGTGCTCGGTGGTAACTCGCTGATTGCGACGCAGGTGGTGTCGCGGCTCGGTGTTGCGTTGGATGCGCAGGTTCCGGTGCGGGCGTTGTTCGAGGCGTCGACGGTGTCGGCGTTGGCTGCGCAGGTGGAGCAGGAGTCGGGTCGTGGTGGCCGGGTTCCGCTCGAGGCGCGGTCGCGTCCGGCGCGGGTGCCGTTGTCGCCTGCGCAGCAGCGGATGTGGTTCTTGAATCGGTTCGATCCGGAATCGACGGCGTACAACATTCCGTTTGCGTTGCGGTTGACCGGCGAACTCGACGCCGCAGCGCTGCAGTCCGCAGTCGCCGACCTGGTGGCGCGGCATGAAACGTTGCGCACCGCGTATCCCGAGACCGGCGACGGTCCCGTGCAGAAGATCCTCCCCGCTTCCCGGATGTCCGTCGATCTCACTCCGAGGGACATCACCGCGGGCGACCTCGAGACGCGCCTTCGGGCGATCGCCGCGACGACCTTCGACGTGACTGCCGAAGTGCCGATGCTCATGCAGCTGCTGCGAGTGGCCGACGACGAGCACGTGCTCGTGGTCGTGGTGCACCACATCAGCGCAGACGGCTCGTCGATGGTTCCGCTCGTGCGCGACCTCGTCACCGCCTACGCGGCGCACACCTCCGGTACCGATCCGGTGTGGGCACCCCTGCAGGTGCAGTACGCCGACTACGCGCTGTGGCAGCGTGAGGTGCTCGGCTCCGAGGACGACACGGAATCGATTGCGGCACAGCAACTCGGATACTGGCGCGAGGCGCTCGCCGATCTGCCCGACCAGCTGGATCTGCCGCTCGACCGTCCGCGGCCGGCGCAACAGACCTTCCGCGGTGATCGCGTCGAGTTCGTCATCGGCTCCGATGTCCACGCCGGGCTCCGAGACCTCGCCCGCAGCCACAATGCAACCGTGTTCATGGCGGTGCACGCGGCCTTCGCGGCGCTGCTCGCGCGACTGTCCGGAACCTCGGACATCGTGGTGGGCACCCCGATCGCGGGCCGAAACGAGCAGGCCGTCGAAGACATCATCGGCATGTTCGTCAACACCCTCGTGCTCCGGCTCGACGTACCCGCAGAGGCATCGTTCACCGATCTGCTCGCCGCGGCCCGCGAGACGGATCTGCATGCGTTCGCTCACGCCGACGTGCCGTTCGAACGACTCGTCGAGGTGCTCAATCCGGCGCGTTCGACGGCCCGTCATCCGCTGTTCCAGGTCGGTTTCTCGTTCCAGAACCAGGCCGGAACCGAGCTGCAACTGCCCGGACTCGAGGTGGCTCCGCTCGATCTCGAAGGTGGAACCGCCCAGTTCGACCTGCACCTGATCGTCGCCGACCGCTATGACGACGAGGGTGCACCCGCCGGTATCGACGCGATCCTCACGTACGCCACCGATCTGTTCGACGACGACACCGCCCGCGGTGTCACTGCGAGGTTCGAACAGCTTCTCGGTGCCGTCCTGCAGGCGCCCACCGTGCCGGTCGGTGATCACGCGGTGCTGCTCCCCGGCGAGCGCGACGACGTGCTCACCACGTGGAACGACACCGATCACGACGTCGACGGGACGCGCACACTCATCGACCTGTTCGACGAGCAGGTCGAACGCGACGGCGACGCGGTGGCGCTCGTGTACGAGGGCGCACAGTGGACGTACGCGGAATTCGATACGGCCGTCAACCGCCTCGCCCGGCACTTGATCGGGCTCGGCGTCGGGCCGGAGAACCGCGTCGCACTCGCCGTTCGCCGCTCACCCGAGTTGCTGATCGGCATGTATGCGATCGCCAAGGCCGGCGCCGCTTACGTGCCCGTCGACCCGGACCAGCCGTTCGAGCGCAACGAGTACATCCTCGGTACCGCTGCACCCGCGGCGGTGATCACCACGGCCGCCGACAGGATCGGGCATCCCGGTGTGGCCGAGGTCGTGCTCGACGATCTCGACCTGTCGAATCTGTCCGACGCGCCGATCACCGACTGCGACCGCACGGCCCCGCTGCGCGCACACAACACCGCCTACGTGATCTTCACGTCCGGGTCGACCGGTCGGCCGAAGGGCGTCGCGGTACCGCATGCTGCGATCGTCAACCAGCTCGAGTGGAAACGCGCTGCGTTCGACCTCGGACCGGACGACGCGGTGCTGCTCAAGACCATCGCCACGTTCGACCTGTCGGTGTGGGAGTTCTGGTCTGCCCTGACCTCGGGGGCGCGTCTTGTCGTCGCGACCGCCGACGGTCACCGCGACCCCGACCGCCTACTGACCCTGCTGCGTGAGCAGCACGTGACGACCCTGCACACCGTGCCATCGATGCTGTCGATGCTCATGACCGTCGCGAACGGCGAAGTGTCGCAGTCGTTGCGGCGGGTGCTCGCCATCGGCGAGGCGCTGCCGGCGCCGGTCGCACAGCAGTTCCGCGCGTCGAACAGTGCGGCCCTGTTCAACCTGTACGGCCCGACCGAAGCCGCCGTGTCCGTCACCGTCCACGAGGTGGGCGACGACGACACCGCCGCCGTCCCGATCGGTGTGCCCGAGTGGAACACCGCTGTGTACGTGCTCGACGGTCGCCTGCGGCCGGTCCCGCCAGGCGTGGCAGGCGAGCTGTACCTTGCGGGCACCCAGCTCGCCCGCGGCTACCACGACCGCGCCGACCTCACCGCGGACCGATTCGTCGCCGACCCGTTCGGCCGCGCGCGGATGTACCGCACCGGCGACATCGTGCGCTGGAACCGTGAAGGCCACCTCGAATACCTCGAGCGCGCCGACTTCCAGGTCAAGGTTCGCGGTTACCGCATCGAACTCGGCGAGATCGAAGCGGTCCTGCGCGAGCGCGACACGGTGCGCGACGTCGCGGTACTCGTCCGCAGCGACGCCCACGTCGGTGACCGCCTCGTGGCGTACGTCGTATCGTCGGGCGAGGATGTCGACATCGACGCGCTCAGAGTGCAGCTGGGCGAACGGTTGCCGTCGTACATGGTGCCGTCGGCGTTCGTCGTCCTCGACGCCCTGCCGCTCACCACCAACGGCAAGCTCGATCGGGCGGCACTGCCCGAACCGGAACTCGACGCGGGCACCTTCCGGGCACCCACCACTCCGGTCGAGGAGATCGTCGCGGCGACCGTGGCGGAACTGCTCGGCATCGAACGGGTCGGTCTCGACGACGACTTCTTCGAACTGGGCGGCAACTCGTTGCTTGCGACGCAGCTGTCGGCCCGACTCGGTGCGGCACTCGACACCCGTGTCGCGGTGCGCACCGTGTTCGAGGCGTCGACGATCGTGGCACTCGCGGCGCACATCCAGCCGTCCGTCGGACGCGGTGCCCGTGCTGCGCTCGTGGCGGGTCCCCGGCCCGATCGGATTCCGCTGTCGCTGGCACAGCAGCGCATGTGGACCCTCAACCAGGTCGATCCGGAGTCGGGTGTCTACAACATCCCGGTGGCGGTGCGGCTCACCGGTGCCCTCGACACGGACGCGCTCCGTGCTGCGGTCGCCGACGTCGTCGCCCGGCACGAGGTGCTGCGCACGGTGTACCCCGACACCGAGGACGGTCCGATCCAGGTCGTGCTGCCCGTTGCGGAGGCAACGTCCGATCTCGAACCGATCGAGGTGTCCGCCGCCGACCTCGTCGGACAGCTGACCGAGGTGCTCGGCACCGGGTTCGACGTCACCGCACAGATCCCGCCGGTGCGGGTCGCACTGTTCCGGGTCGCCGACACCGAGCATGTGATTGCCGACACCGACGAGCACGTGCTCGCAGTCGTCGCCCACCACATCAGCGCCGACGGCTATTCGATGCGGCCACTGATCCGCGACGTGATGGTCGCGTACCTGGCGCGTGTCGAAGGTACGACGCCGCACTGGGCCCCGCTGGACGTCCAGTACGCCGACTACACGCTGTGGCAGTCGTCGGTGCTCGGTGACGCCACCGATCCGGACAGCGAACTGGCACGCCAGCTCGCCTACTGGACCGACGAGCTCGCCGGAGTACCCGAAATGCTCGCGCTGCCCACCGATCGGCCGCGCCCGGCGCGACAGTCGACCGACGGTGAATCCGTCGTGTTCGGGCTCGGTGAGTCGCTCGCCCAGCGGGTCGAGAAGACCGCGCGTGATCAGGGCGTCACCGTATTCATGGTGATGCACGCCGCGTTCGCGGTGCTGTTGTCGCGACTGTCCGGATCCGAGGACATCACGGTGGGCACCCCGACCGCCGGCCGCGGGGAAGAGGCACTCGACGACCTCGTGGGCATGTTCGTCAACACCCTCGTGCTGCGCACCCGGGTCGCGGGAGGCTCGACGTTCTCCGACCTGCTCGGGCAGGCGAAGGAGAAGGACCTGGCGGCATTCGGCAACGCCGATGTCCCGTTCGAGCGACTCGTGGATTCGCTGGGAGTGCGCCGGACCAGCGCGCACACCCCGCTGTTCCAGGTGATGCTCACCTTCCAGAACATCGACACCGGCACCCTCGAACTTCCCGGGCTGGCGGTCCAGCCACTCGAGACCGGTGCGGACCAGGCGAAGTTCGACCTGCAGTGCACCGTCGTCGAACGGTTCTCCGCCGCCGGCCTCCTCGACGAGATGGACGTGACCTTCACCTACGCGACCGCGCTGTTCGATCGCAGCACGATCGAAGTGTTCATCGAACGGTTCCTCCGCGTCCTCGACGCCGTGACCGACGATCCGCAGGTCGTGCTGCGCTCCATCGATCTGCGAAGCGAGGACGAACGCGCGCGAGCAGCTCGACCACGGAAGGCCCGCACCGTCGCGGACCTGCCGGACCTCGCCGCTCGTGCGGCCGCGGTCGCCCCCGACGCCGTCGCGTTCGATCACGGCGACCGCGACGTCACATTCGGAGAGTTCGCGCAGCGTCTGGAGACGATGGCGTCGACGACGGGCGGCGCCCTCACCGCGGAGGCATTGGTGTCGGTCGTGCTCAACGGGCTCGTCCCGGGAATGCTGCCCCAACTGGGTGCCGATGGCTTCGCTCAACTGATCCGCAACGTGATCGCCGCCGCCGAAGCCGTCGCGGACGGGGATTAGTCCGCTGCGGGTCGGTTCGGGATAATGGAGGATCGACTGTCGTTCGAACACCGGGGGCCGTACCGTCGCCGGTGGTATCGGGCTGCGGCGCGTGCGGGGATACGCCGGACGTAAGCAATTTCAGGAGGATGACGTAGATGACGGGTGGTATGGCGGGCAAGCCGGCACTGACGATCGAGGACCTTCCTCGGTTGCTCGCCGCAGTTGTGGACATCGAGCCCGACCGCATCGCTCTCTCCGACGGTGACACGCACCTCACATACGCCCGGTTGCAGGAGGAGATCACCACTCTCGACGCCGCGATGGGTGGTGTGCTCGGCTTCGACGCACTCCTTCCCGTCGTCCTGTCCAACGTCGCACCCGGCCTGCTCGGCGGCGATGGCCTCCCCGCGGTCGTCGACACCCTGCTCACCGACTCGTCCGAGGTGCTCGGAGACGAGGCTCTCGTCCCCGCGACCGCGGACCCGAATACCCTCGTCGCCCGCTTCGACGCGCAGGTCGCCGCTACCCCCGACAGCACCGCACTCGAATTCGAGGGGGAGACCCTCACCTACCGCGAGTTCGACGCACGCGTCAACCGCCTCGCACGCCACCTCATCGAGCTCGGCGTCGGACCGGACGCGCGAGTCGGCCTCTCGATCCGCCGTTCCTTCGACCTGCTCATCGGCATGTACGCCATCGTCAAGGCCGGCGGCGCGTACGTCCCCCTGGATCCGGATCATCCCGCCGACCGCAGCGAGTACGTGCTCGACACGGCCGAACCGGTCGCGGTGGTCACCACCGAGCGTGATGCCGTCGATCTGCCCGGAACCGTCCCGGTCGTGGCGATCGACACCCTCGATGTGTCGGGATACGCCGACGACCCGATCGGCGAGGACGAGCGCACCGGTCCACTGACCGCCGATCACCTCGCCTACGTCATCTTCACCTCGGGTTCGACCGGCCGCCCGAAGGGCGTCGCAGTGGAGCACCGAGCAATCACCGCGAATATCGCATGGCGTCAGTCCGAATATGCGATGCGCGCCGACGACGTCGTGCTGCAGAAGACGCCGTTCACGTTCGACGTGTCGGTGTGGGAGTTCTTCTGGCCCCTGCAGGTGGGTGCGAACCTGACCATTGCGGTCCCCGACGGGCACCGCGACCCCGCCTACCTCGCCCGGACGATGATCGACCGGGGAGTGACCATCGCGCACTTCGTGCCGTCGATGCTCGCGGTCTACCTCGCCGAACCCACCGCCGCGTCGGTGAACACGCTGCGCTACGTCTTCGCGTCCGGTGAGGCACTGCCTCCGCAGACGGTTGCCCGCTTCTACGAGATCAGCTCCGCGGGCCTGCACAACCTCTACGGCCCGACCGAGGCGGCCGTCGACGTCACCTACTTCGCGACCGCCGCAGGCAACACCGTCGTCCCCATCGGTGAGGCGGTGGCCGATACCGGACTGTACGTGCTCGACGAAGGATTGAGGCCCGTCCCCGCCGGTGTCGAGGGAGAGCTGTATCTCGCCGGTATCCAGCTCGCGCGCGGCTACCTGCGGCGTCCGGATCTCACGTCCGACCGGTTCGTCGCCGACCCCTTCGGTGAACCCGGCGACCGGATGTACCGCACCGGCGACCTCGTCGAACTCGACGACGCCGGCCGCCTCGTGTACATCGGCCGCACCGACTTCCAGGTCAAACTGCGCGGACTGCGCATCGAACTCGGCGAGATCGAATCCGCCCTGCTCGACCATCCGGGTGTGCGGCAGTCCGTCGTGGTCGTGCATTCCGATCCCGGACTCGGCGATCATCTCGTGGCCTATCTCGTCACCGACGGCAGGCAGATCGAGCGGACCGAGCTCGCCGACGTCGTGCGTCACCGGCTGCCCGACTACATGGTGCCGTCGCTGTTTGTCGAGATGGACGAGTTCCCGCTCGGCGCAAGCGGCAAGCTCGACCGCAGGGCACTACCCGAGCCCGACTTCAGTTCTCTCGCACGCGAATACCGGGCGCCGAGCACGCCCACGGAACACGCCGTTGTCGCGGCGTTCGAGCAGGTGCTCGGGGTCGAGCAGTTCGGTGTGGACGACGATTTCTTCGAGCTCGGCGGTAACTCGCTGAGTGCGACCCGCGTGGTCGCACGCATCAACGCCGACCACAAGGTCCGCATCGACGTCCGCGAATTCTTCGACGCGCCCACCGCGGCCGAACTGTCGTCCCTCATCGACACGGCGATCGCCGCCGGGGGTGACGGGCGTGCGCCGCTGGTGGCTCAGGTTCGTCCGGAGCGGGTGCCGTTGTCGTTGGCGCAGCAGCGGATGTGGTTCCTCAACAGGTTCGAGCCGGATTCCGCGGTGAACAACATTCCGGTGGCGATCCGGTTGTCGGGGTCGTTGGATGTGGCGGCGTTGCAGGCTGCGGTGTCGGATGTGCTGGGTCGGCACGAGTCGTTGCGTACGGTGTATCCGGATGTCGATGGTGTCGGCTATCAGCGGGTGTTGCCGGTGTCCGAGGTCGCTCCCGATCTGTTGCCCGTCGAGGTCGACCGGTCGGATGTCGTCGAGGAGATCACCGCGCTCGTATCGGCGGGATTCGACGTCACCTCTTCGGTGCCGGTCCGAGTGCAGTTGCTCGAGCTGTCCGACACCGAACACGTCCTCGTCCTGGTGTTGCATCACATTGCGGCCGACGGCTTCTCGATGGGTCCGTTGACGCGCGACGTCGTCACGGCCTACGCATCCCGTGCTGCGGGCAGTGTGCCTGCGTGGGAGCCGTTGCCGGTGCAGTACGCGGATTATTCGCTGTGGCAGCGGGAGGTGCTGGGTTCGGAGGACGATCCGGACTCGGTGATCTCGTCGCAGGTGGCGTTCTGGCGCGATGCGCTGGCGGGGATCCCGGAGCAGCTGGATCTACCATCCGACCGTCCTCGACCGTCGGTGGAGTCGTACCGCGGTGCGGCACAGCAGTTCACGATCGGATCCGACCTCCGTGCACACGTCGCCGACCTGGCGCGTCGCACCGGAACCACCGACTTCATGGTCGTGCATGCGGCGTTGTCGGTGTTGCTGGCACGGTTGGCGGGTACCGACGACGTGGCGATCGGTACTCCGGTTGCGGGTCGTGGTGAGGCTGCGCTCGACGATGTGATCGGCATGTTCGTCAACACGTTGGTGTTGCGGACCCGTGTCGACGGCGGTGAGTCGTTCGATGAGGTGCTGTCTCGGGTTCGTGGCGGTGATCTGGATGCGTTCGGGCATGCGGATGTGCCGTTCGAGCGTCTTGTGGAGGTGCTGAATCCGGAGCGTTCGACGGCGCGTCATCCGTTGTTCCAGGTGATGCTCGCGTTCCAGAACCTCGACTCCGACTCGCTCGAACTCCCGGAGCTCACCGTGTCGGCGCTCGGGACCGACGCCGCGGTAGCCAAATTCGACCTGCAGGTCACCGTGTCGGACAACGCCGCCGAGGGCTACCTCGTCGACCTGACCTATGCGACCGACCTGTTCGATGCATCGACCATGACGACCTTCGCCGATCGTTTCGTGCGGGTGCTCGAGACGGTAGTCGCGGACCGGCAGGTGCGAGTCGGTGATATCGACCTGCTCGATGCCGATGAGCGGTCTCTGGTGCTCGAGCGGTGGAACGATACTGCGCACGAGGTCGAGTCGTCGTTGACGTTGGTCGATCTGTTCGAGGCGCAGGTGCGTCGGACGCCGGATGCGGTGGCGCTCGAGTTCGAGGGGCAGTCGCTGACGTATGCGGAGTTCGATTCTCGTGTGAATCGGGTTGCG
This sequence comes from Rhodococcus sp. NPDC060086, assembly GCF_042730275.1. Classification (NCBI taxonomy): domain Bacteria; kingdom Bacillati; phylum Actinomycetota; class Actinomycetes; order Mycobacteriales; family Nocardiaceae; genus Rhodococcus; species Rhodococcus sp. NPDC060086. Next base: position 14,216 of record NZ_JBHWWZ010000026.1, on the reverse strand, counting down.
CGTCATTTGATTTCGGTGGGTGTGGGGCCGGAGTCGACGGTGGGTCTGGCGGTGCGTCGTTCGTTGGATCTGTTGGTCGGGATGTATGCGATCGTCAAGGCCGGTGGTGCGTATGTGCCGTTGGATCCGGATCAGCCTGCGGATCGTAATGGGTACATTCTCGAGGTTGCTGCTCCGGTGGTGGTGGTGACGACTGCGCGTGATGGGTTTGTCGCGCAGGGTGTGCCTTCGGTCGAGCTCGATGTGCTCGATGTGTCGGGATTCTCCGATACGTCGGTGACGGATGTGGATCGTGTGTCGCCGTTGCGGTCGTCGAATGCGGCGTATGTGTTGTTCACGTCGGGGTCGACGGGTCGGCCGAAGGGCGTCGCGGTCTCGCATGCCTCCGCGGTCAACCAGGTGCTGTGGCTGACCTCCGAATACGACCTCGGCCCGGCCGACGTCGTCCTGCAGAAGACGCCGTTCACGTTCGACGTGTCGGTGTGGGAACTGTTCGGTGCGCCGGCCGTCGGCGCCCGCCTCGTGATCGCCACCCCTGACGGCCACCGCGACCCCGCCTACCTCGGATCCGTGATCCGTGATCGGGCAGTGACGGCGACTTCGTTCGTGCCGTCGATGCTCGCGGTGTTCGCCGGTGCCGTCTCCGCCGAGGAATGTGTCTCCCTCCGCCTCGTCCTCGTGGCAGGTGAAGCCTTCCCCGTGTCGATCGCCGAGCAGTTCGCGCGCGTCAGCGATGCGGAACTGCACAACCTGTACGGACCCACAGAGGCGACCGTGCACGCCACCGCGAGGCCCGTGGGAGCCCTCACCGCAGGATCCGTGCCGATGGGCTCGCCGGTGTGGAACACCGGCGCCTACGTCCTCGACGAGCGCCTCGCACCCGTCCCCACAGGTGTAGTGGGTGAGCTGTATCTGTCGGGCATCCAGGTTGCTCGCGGTTACTTCGGACGGCCGGAGCTGACGGCCGAGCGCTTCGTGGCCTCGCCGTTCGAGACGGGCGCGCGCGTCTACCGGACCGGTGACCTCGTCCGGTGGACACCCGCCGGTGAACTCGAATATTTGGGCCGCAGCGACTTCCAGGTCAAACTCCGCGGTCTGCGCGTCGAACTCGGCGAGGTCGAGTCGGCGCTCCTCGAACACGCGCACGTGACCCACGCAGCAGTCGAGGTGCGGCACGAGCAACTCGTCGCGTATGTCGTTCCCGCTCAGGGAGACACGTTCGACAGGTCGGCCGTACACGAGGCCCTGTCCTCGGCGTTGCCCGCATACATGGTCCCGACGACCTTCGTGGTGCTCGATGCCATGCCGTTCGGTAGTTCCGGCAAGATCGACCGCAAGGCACTCCCCGAGCCCGCATTCGAAAGCCGCAGGTTCCGCGCTCCCACGACCCCGATCGAAGAGATCGTCGCGGGGGTGTTCGCGGCCGTGCTCGATATCGACCGCGTGGGCCTCGACGACGACTTCTTCGCACTCGGTGGTAATTCACTGATCGCCACCCAGGTGGTGGCCCGCCTCGGCGCGGCACTGGGAACCACCGTGCCGGTTCGCGCATTGTTCGAAGCGTCCGGTGTCGAAGACCTGGCGGCCCGCGTCGAGCAGGCCGGGGGTGACAGGCGTGCGCCGCTGGTGGCTCAGGTTCGTCCGGAGCGGGTGCCGTTGTCGTTGGCGCAGCAGCGGATGTGGTTCCTCAACAGGTTCGAGCCGGATTCCGCGGTGAACAACATTCCGGTGGCGATCCGGTTGTCGGGGTCGTTGGATGTGGCGGCGTTGCAGGCTGCGGTGTCGGATGTGCTGGGTCGGCACGAGTCGCTGCGGACGGTGTATCCGGATGTCGATGGTGTCGGCTATCAGCGGGTGTTGCCGGTGTCCGAGGTCGCTCCCGATCTGTCGCCGGTGACGATCGCGGAGTCCGACCTGGTGACGCAGGTGCCCTTGTTGATCTCGGCGGGCTTCGACGTGTCGGAGACAGCACCGTTCAGGGCCCGACTGTTCGAGCTCTCTCCGTCCGAGCACGTACTGGTCCTGGTAGTGCATCACATTGCGGCCGACGGCTTTTCGATGGGGCCGTTGACGCGCGACGTCGTCACGTCCTACGCATCGCGGGCTGCGGGCGAGTCGCCCGCGTGGGAGCCGCTGCCGGTGCAGTACGCGGATTACGCGCTGTGGCAGCGGGAGGTGCTGGGTTCGGAGGACGATCCGGACTCGGTGATCTCGGCGCAGGTGGCGTTCTGGCGCGACGCGCTGGCGGGGATCCCGGAGCAGTTGGATCTGCCGGCGGACCGCCCGCGTCCCGGTGTTGCCACCAACGGTGGTGCCCAGTACGAGTTCACCGTCGACACACGCATCCACGACGGAATCCTGCGGCTCGCCCGTGAGCGCGCCGCGACACCGTTCATGGTGGTGCATGCTGCGTTGTCGGTGTTGCTTTCTCGGTTGGCGGGTACCGACGATGTGGCGATCGGTACTCCGGTTGCGGGTCGTGGTGAGGCTGCGCTCGACGATGTGGTGGGCATGTTCGTCAACACGTTGGTGTTGCGGACCCGTGTCGACGGCGGTGAGTCGTTCGACGAGGTGCTGTCTCGGGTTCGCGGCGGTGATCTGGATGCGTTCGGGCATGCGGATGTGCCGTTCGAGCGTCTTGTGGAGGTGCTGAATCCGGAGCGTTCGACGGCGCGTCATCCGTTGTTCCAGGTGATGCTCTCGTTCCAGAACCTCGCGGCCGACAGCGTCGAACTCCCGGCGCTCGCAGTGTCGGGTGTCGACATCGACACCACCACAGCCAAATTCGATCTTCAGTTCGTCGTCACCGAGACCGCCGAATCTGAGCGCACAGCCTACCGTGTGGGCCTGACCTACGCGACCGACCTGTTCGACGAATCGACCATCACCGGTTTCGCCGACCGGTTCGTGCGGGTCCTCGACGCCGTGGTCACCGATTCATCTGTTGCGGTCGGCGACGTCGACCTGCTCGACGCCGACGAGCGCACGCGGATGGTCGAGGAGTGGAACGACACCGACCGGGCGTCGGACACCTCGTCGACCCTGGTTGATCTGTTCGAGGCCCAGGTGCTCCGCGCGCCGGACGCGGTCGCACTCGAGTTCGAGGGCGACGCGCTGACCTACGCGCAGTTCGCCGACCGCGTCCATCGTCTCGCGCGCCATCTGATCGGGCTCGGTGTGGGTCCGGAAACCCATGTGGGGCTGGCAATTCGGCGCTCGATCGACCTGCTGGTCGGCATGTACGCGATCGTCGAGGCCGGTGGCGCCTATGTGCCGCTCGACCCCGATCAGCCTGCCGACCGCAACGCCTACATCCTCGAGACCGCAGCGCCCGTCGTGGTGCTGACCACCGAGCGGGACGGCTTCGAGGTCCCGAGGGAGGCGAATTCCGTCTCCGTCGTGTCGATCGATGCGGTCGATCTCTCGGCGACGGCGTCCAGTCCGCTCGTGGATTCGGAACGTACCGCGTCGTTGCGGGCATCCGATACCGCCTACGTGATCTTCACGTCGGGGTCGACCGGCCGCCCGAAGGGTGTGGCCGTCACCCACGGGGCCATTGTGAACCGCCTGCGCTGGATGCAGGGCGAATACGACCTCACACCCGCCGATGTGGTGTTCCAGAAGACTCCGTTCACATTCGATGTGTCGGTGTGGGAGTTCTTCTGGCCCTTGCAGATCGGCGCACGTCTGCTCATCGCAGTACCCGACGGCCATCGCGATCCGCGATACCTGGTGACGACGATGCGTGAGAAGTCGGTGTCGGTGGCGCACTTCGTGCCGTCGATGCTCGCGGTGTTCGCGGCCGAACCGGCGGTATCGGAACTGTCGGAGCTGCGGTACCTCTTCGCATCCGGTGAGGCGCTTCCGGCCGCGCTCGCCGCCCGGGTCCGGGCGACACTGCCCACCGTGGGGATCCACAACCTGTACGGCCCCACCGAGGCCGCCGTCGACGTGACGTACCACGAGGTGACCGACGCGGACACCGTGGCGGTACCGATCGGTGCCCCCGTGTGGAACACGAAGGTGTTCGTTCTCGACGACCGACTGCGGCCTGCTCCGCTGGGCGTCGCAGGTGAGCTGTATCTGTCGGGCGTCCAATTGGCCCGCGGCTACGTCCGCCGCGCCGACCTCACTTCCGAGCGGTTCGTCGCTTCGCCGTTCGGGCCGGGGCAACGGCTGTACCGCACGGGCGACCTCGTCAGGTGGCAGGTCGACGGCGAACTCGAGTACATCGGCCGCACCGATTTCCAGGTCAAGCTGCGCGGTCTGCGCATCGAACTCGGTGAGATCGAGTCCGCGCTGCTCGAACGGAACGACGTCGACCAGGCGGTCGTGCTGGTCCGTCAGGATCAGCTCGTCGCGTATGTCGTGCCCGCCCCGGGGCACACCTTCGACGATGGCGCGGTCGGCCGGGAACTGTCGTCGCTCCTACCCGCATACATGGTGCCCGCGACGTACATCGTGCTCGATGCTCTGCCGCTCGGTGCGTCCGGCAAGCTGGACCGCAAGGCCCTTCCGGACCCGGTGTTCGAGGTCAAGAAGTTCAGGGCGCCCACGACGGCGATCGAAGAGATCGTCGCAAGCGTGTTCGCCGAGGTGCTCGGTCTCGATCGCGTCGGCCTCGATGACGACTTCTTCGGTCTCGGCGGCAACTCGCTCATCGCGACGCAAGTCGTGTCGCGGATCGGTGCGGCACTCGACTCGACGGTGCCGCTGCGTCTGCTGTTCGAGGCATCCTCGGTGGACTCTTTCGCAGCTCGATTGGAGCACGGCGCGGCTGCCGGCCCCCGACGCCCGCTGGTGGCGGACGAGCGCCCCGCACAGATCCCGTTGTCGCCGGCGCAGCGGCGCTACTGGTTCCTCAACCAGTTCGATCCCGCATCGTCCGCGGTCGACAACATTCCGATCGCGGTGCGCCTCGTCGGCGACCTCGACGTCGCGGCGCTCCAGGCCGCTGCGCGCGATGTGATCGCCCGGCACGAATCGCTGCGTACGGTATATCCGGACTCGGCGGACGGTCCGCATCAGGTTGTGCTCCCGTTGGATCAGGTAGAGCCGGATCTCGCGATCCAGGACGTGAGCGACGAGGAGATCGAGCCCGCGATCATCTCGTTCATGTCCACCACATTCGATGTGACGCAACAAGTGCCGCTTGCCGTCCGTATTTTCCGGGTGCGCGAGGACGAACACATCCTGGCGCTCGTGGTTCACCACGTGTCGGCCGACGGAGCGTCGGTCGGTCCGCTGACTCGCGATCTCATGCGCGCATACGCAGCCCGCTCACAGGGGGAGGCTCCCGGGTGGGAGCCGCTGCCGGTGCAGTACGCGGACTACGCGCTGTGGCAGCGTGAGATTCTCGGTTCGGAAGGCGACCTCGAGTCGCTCGCAGCGAAGCAGGTCGACCACTGGAAGGGCGCGCTGGACGGCTTGCCCGACCAGCTCGATCTGCCCTCGGACCGGCCGCGTCCGCCGAGCCAGAGTTTCCGCGGTGAATCCCTGCAGTTCACTATCGATCCCGAACTTCACGGCCGTCTGCAGAACCTTGCGCGATCCAAGAATGCCACCCTGTTCATGGTGGTCAACGCTGCCTTCGCGACCCTGCTGGCGCGCTTGTCCGGAACGGACGACATCGCGATCGGTACGCCGATCGCCGGCCGCGGCGAGCGCGAACTCGACGATCTGATCGGCATGTTCGTCAACACGCTGGTGTTCCGCACCCGGGTGGACGGCAGTACGAGCTTCGCCGGACTCCTCGACCAGACCCGTGAGAGCAACCTCGGTGCATTCGCGAACGCTGATGTCCCGTTCGAGCGTCTCGTCGAGGTTCTCAATCCGGTCCGTTCCACGGCGCGTAACCCGCTGTTCCAGGTGGGGCTGTCCTTCCAGAACCTGGCTCGTACCGAACTCGAACTGCCCGGACTCACAGTCAGCTCGACCGACTTCGAACTCCAGCTCGCCAAGACCGATCTGCAGCTCACCGTCTTCGATCACTACGACGACGACGGCGCTCCGGGCCGGATCGACGCCACCTTCACGTACGCGACGGATTTGTTCGACGAGTCCACGGTCGCGGGCTTCGCCCACCGCTTCGTGCGAGTCCTCGAGGGGATCGTCGAGGATCCGGCCCTTCCCGTCGGCGACATCGAACTGCTGGATCCGGCCGAGAAGACGCGGGTACTCGAGGCGTGGAACGATACCGCGCACGAGGTCCCCTCCTCCTCGACGCTGGTGGACCTGTTCGACGAACAGGTTCGGAGCAATCCGGACGCTACTGCGCTGGCGTTCGAGGACGGGACCCTGACCTACGGAGAGTTCGACGCGCGCGTCAACCGTCTGGCCCGGTATCTCATCGGTCTGGGTGTGAGGCCGGAGTCGACGGTCGTGCTGACGATGCGTCGGTCGGTAGAACTGCTGGTGGGCATGTATGCCGTGGCGAAGGCCGGTGGCGCCTATGTGCCGGTGGATCCGACTCAGCCGGACGAGCGCAACGCCCACATTCTCGACACGGCCGCTCCGGTCGCGGTACTCACGACCACCCGCGACGGGTTTGTGGCGACGGGGGACAGCTCTGTCTCCACCATCGAAATCGATGTCCTCGATCTATCCGGGTTCTCCGCAGAGCCGGTGGTCGACGGGGATCGTGGTGCGCCGCTGCATTCGTCGAACACGGCGTACGTGATCTTCACTTCGGGTTCGACGGGCAAGCCGAAGGGCGTGGCCGTGCCGCACTCCGCGGCAGTGAACCAGATGTTGTGGAAGCGCGAGTACTTCGGACTCGGCGCCGACGATGCGTTGCTGCTCAAGACTGCAGCGACGTTCGACCTGTCGGTGTGGGAGTTCTGGTCGGCGCTCGTCTCCGGTGGTCGTGTGGTGATCGCATCTGCCGATGGGCATCGTGATCCGGCGTATCTGAATGCGCTGATCGCGGAGCAGGGCGTGACGACGTTGCATGTGGTGCCGTCGATGCTCGAGGCGTTGCTCGTCGAATCGTCGGGCGTGTTGTCGTCGTCGTTGCGTCGGGTGTTGGCTATCGGTGAGGCGTTGCCGCCGTCGACGGCGCAGCGGTTCGTGGCGTCGAACGAGTCGCGGTTGGTGAACTTGTACGGTCCGACCGAGGCTGCGGTGTCGGTGACTGCGGGTGAGGTGGTCGAGCCGTCGGGTGCGTCGGTGTCGATCGGTGTGCCCGAGTGGAATACCCGGGTCTATGTTCTCGACGAGCGTTTGCATCCGGTGCCTGCAGGTGTCGCGGGTGAGTTGTATCTGGCGGGTGTGCAGTTGGCGAGGGGCTATCACGGTCGGGTGGATCTGACCGCGGAGCGTTTCGTCGCGTCGCCCTTCGCGGCGGGGGAGCGGCTGTACCGCACCGGTGACCTCGTCAGGTTCACCGCCGACGGCGAATTGGATTACTTGGGGCGCACGGACTTCCAGGTGAAGGTGCGTGGATTCCGGATCGAGCTCGGTGAGATCGAGTCGGCGCTGCGTGGCGTGGACGGTGTCCGCGACGTGGTGGTTGTTGCTCGGGAGGACGAGCGGACCGGTGCGCAGTTGGTGGCGTACGTGGTTGCGGCGCCCGGTGTCGACATCGATGTGGCGTCGGTGAAGTCGGGGTTGGCGGCAGGGTTGCCCTCGTACATGGTGCCGTCGGCGTTCGTGGTGCTCGAGGCGTTGCCGTTGAATGTGAACGGCAAACTTGATCGCAACGCTTTGCCGGATCCGGTATTCGAAGCTCGCGAGTTCCGTGCGCCGGTATCGCCGGTGGAGGAGTCGGTGGCGGCGGTGTTCGCCGAGGTTCTCGGGGCCGACCGGGTGGGTCTGGATGACGACTTCTTCGAACTCGGCGGCAACTCTCTACTCGCAACCCAAGTGGCGTCGCGGTTGAGCTTCGCGCTCGGCACGAAGGTCCCTGTGCGTGCGTTGTTCGAAACACCGACGGTCGAGGCGCTCGCTACGACGGTCGAGTCGCAGGACACCGAGACCCGTGTGCCGCTCGAGGCCGGTCACCGGCCCGACCAGGTGCCACTCTCGCCTGCACAGCAACGCATGTGGTTCCTCAACCGCTTCGACACCGACACTGCTGCCTACAACGTGCCGATGGCTATCCGGTTGAGCGGCGATCTCGATGTCGATGCACTGCAGGCCGCGGTCGCGGACGTCGTCACGCGCCACGAATCTCTGCGCACCTACTACCCGGAGACCGCAGACGGTCCTGTTCAGGTGATAGTCCCGGCCACCGATGTCATACCGGACCTGACCCCGGTCCGCGTCGCCGAGCACGACATCATCGATGCCGTGATCGCAGTGGGAGCCACCACGTTCGACGTCACTGATGAGGTGCCGCTCGCCGCGAAGCTCTTCCACGTCGGCGATTCGGATTACGTGTTGGCGTTCGTCGTGCACCACATCTCCGCGGACGGCTCGTCGATGGGACCGCTCACCCGCGACCTCATGCAGGCGTATGTGGCACGTTCCGAAGGCGGCGTCCCCACGTGGGAGGCACTTCCGGTGCAGTACGCGGACTACGCCGTGTGGCAGCGGACGGTGCTCGGCTCGGAGGATGATCCCGACTCGATCGCGTCCAAGCAGGTCGGCTACTGGAAGCAGGCTCTCGCAGGACTTCCGGACCAGCTGGATCTTCCGACCGATCGCCCGCGCCCCGCAATGCAGTCGTTCCACGGCGCACGGGTCGACTTCACGGTCGACGCCGACCTGCATCAGCGACTGACCGATCTCGGACGGCAGACCAACACGACGCTGTTCATGGTGCTGCACACCGCGTTCGCGGTGTTCCTCGCGCGTATGTCGGCGAGCGACGACATCGCGATCGGAACACCGATCGCCGGCCGTGCCGAGCGCGAGCTCGACGACCTGATCGGCATGTTCGCCAACACTCTGGTGTTCCGTACTCGCGTCGACAGGGGTGCGGGCTTCGCCGAGCTCCTCGAGCAGACACGCGAGACGGATCTCGGTGCGTTCGCGAACGCGGACGTCCCGTTCGAGCGCCTGGTCGAGGTGCTCAACCCGGCTCGGTCGACCGCGCGCCACCCGCTGTTCCAGGTGGGCCTGTCGTTCCAGAACCTCGCGCAGTCGGCGCTCGAACTGCCCGGGCTGACGATCTCGGGAATCGACGCCGATATGGCGATCTCGCAGTTCGATCTGCACCTGATCGTCACCGATCGATACGACGCCGACGGGCGCGCAGCCGGTATCACCGGTTTCTTCACCTACGCGACCGATCTGTTCGACGAGTCGACGGTGGCAGGCTTCACCGAGAGGCTCGTCCGGGTTCTCGCCACTGTGGTCACCGACGCGGCTCTGCCTGTCGGCGACATGCCGCTGCTCGACCCCGTCGAGAAGACCCGAGTTCTCGAAGCGTGGAACGACACCGCGCACGAGGTCGACGGTGCGGCCACGCTCGTCGATCTGTTCGACGAGCAGGTGCGACGCAACCCGGATGCCGTCGCGTTGGTATCCGAAGACGGATCGCTGACATACGGCGAGTTCGATTCCCGAGTCAACCGTCTTGCCCGGAAGCTTGTCTCGATGGGCGTCGGACCCGAGGCGACCGTGGTCCTGGCCATGCGTCGTTCGGTCGAACTGCTCGTGGGTATGTATGCCGTGGCGAAGGCCGGTGGCATCTACGTGCCGGTTGATCCGGATCAGCCGGACGAACGCAACGCGTACATCTTCGAGTCGGCTGCGCCTGCAGTGGTGCTGACGACCGAACGCGACGAGTTCGTCATGCCGGGGACCGGGGCCGGGGCGAGCGAAGCGACGGGGGATGGGGCCGGGGCGAGCGAAGCGACGGGGGATCACTCTGTTCCCACCGTCCTGGTGGATGTTGCGGATCTGTCCGGATTCGCCGACGGACCCGTGACGGACGCTGATCGACGTGCGCCGTTGCGTTCGTCGCACACCGCGTATGTGATCTTCACGTCGGGTTCGACCGGTCGACCCAAGGGTGTGGCCGTGCCGCACGCGGCGATTGTCAACCAGATGCTGTGGAAGCGCGACTATTTCGCACTCGATGCCGACGACGCGGTGCTGCTCAAGACCGTCGCGACGTTCGACCTGTCGGTGTGGGAATTCTGGTCGGCGCTGGTGTCCGGTGGTCGTGTGGTGATCGCCTCGCGGGATGGTCACCGTGATCCCGCGTATCTGAACCGTCTGATGGACGAGCACGGTGTGACCACGTTGCATGTCGTGCCATCGATGCTCGAAGCGTTGATGATCGACGGTAGCGGCCTCTTGCCGACGTCGTTGCGCCGTATTCTCGCCATCGGTGAGGCGTTGCCGGTGTCGACTGCGGAACGCGTCGCGGAGCACAACACTGCCCGGCTTGTGAACCTGTACGGGCCGACCGAAGCTGCGGTGTCGGTGACCGCGGGTGAGGTGGTCGAACCATCCGGCGCATCGGTTCCGATCGGCGGACCCGAATGGAACACCCGGGTCTATGTCCTCGACGAACGCTTGAATCCCGTCCCGACGGGTGTCCCGGGTGAGTTGTATCTGGCGGGCGTCCAGTTGGCCCGGGGCTACTACGGGCGCGTCGATCTGACCGCGGAGCGTTTCGTTGCCTCGCCGTTCGGGTCGGGGGAGCGACTGTACCGCACCGGCGATCTTGTGAAGTGGACGGCGCAGGGAGAGTTGGATTACCTGTCGCGTACCGACTTCCAGGTGAAGGTGCGTGGTTTCCGGATCGAGCTCGGTGAGATAGAGACGGCTCTGCGGGAGCAGCGCGAGGTGCGTGAGGCCGCGGTCATCGCACGTGAGGACGAGCGTACGGGCGCGCAGTTGGTCGCGTACGTTGTCCCGGAGTCGGGCGTCCGACTGGACATGACCGACGTCAGGACAGTGCTCGGCGAACGTGTTCCGTCGTACATGGTGCCGTCGGCGTTCGTGGTGCTCGAGGCGTTGCCGTTGAATGTGAACGGCAAGTTGGATCGTAAGGCGTTGCCGGAGCCGGTGTTCGAGGCCCGCGAATTCCGGGCACCGCGCACTCCGGTCGAGGAAATCGTCGCCGGTGTCTTTGCCGATGTCCTGGGTGTGGCCCGAATCGGTGTCGACGACGACTTCTTCGAACTCGGTGGCAACTCCCTGCTCGCGACGCAGGTGGTCTCTCGAATCGGTGCAGCACTCGGCACACGGGTGCCGGTCCGGATCGTGTTCGAGTCTCCGAATGTCGCTGCACTCGCGGTTGCCGCCGAGCAGCACGTGGACACCGGTGTGAGAGCACCGCTCGTACCGCAACAGCGCCCCGATCGGGTGCCGCTGTCGCTCGCGCAGCAGCGCATGTGGTTCCTCAACCGTTTCGACTCGGGCTCGGCGGTCGACAACATTCCCGTCGCCGTGCGTCTGACGGGTGAACTCGATGTGGCCGCACTGCAGACCGCGGTACAGGACGTGCTGGCACGCCACGAGGTGCTGCGCACGACCTACCCCGAGGTCGACGGTCAGCCGTACCAGCTGGTCGTCCCCGCGGCCGACGCTGCACCCGAAGTCGTCGCCGAAGTCGTTGCGGAGGCCGAGCTGCCCGCGCGAGTCCGCGAGGTGGTGTCGGAGGGGTTCGACGTCACCTCCGAGATTCCGTTGCGTGTTGCGCTGTTCGCGCTGTCGGGCCACGGAGGGGAAAGTGTTGCCGACCACGTGCTCGTGTTCGTGGCGCACCACATCAGTGCTGACGGCTGGTCGATGGCGCCGCTCACGCGTGATGTGATGACCGCCTACATGTCCCGCGTGGCCGATACGGCTCCGGGCTGGGCGCCGCTGCCCGTGCAGTACGCGGACTTCGCGCTGTGGCAGCGCGAGGTGCTCGGCTCGGAAGACGATCCGGCGAGTGTGCTCTCGGCCCAGGCGGAATTCTGGAAGCGCACCCTCGCGGGCGTTCCGGACGAGCTGAACCTACCGATGGACCGCCCGCGCCCGTCGGTGCAGTCGTTCGCAGGCAGCAAGGTCGGGTTCGCACTCGATGCACAGACCCACCGCGGCCTTGCGGCGCTGGCCCGCCGGACCGGCACGACCATGTTCATGGTCCTGCACACCGCGTTGGCGGTGTTCCTTGCGCGGATGTCCGACTCCGAGGACATCACGATCGGTACGCCGATTGCGGGTCGCGGCGAGTCGGAACTCGACGACCTGATCGGCATGTTCGTCAACACCCTGGTCTTGCGCAGTCACGTCGATGCCGGGGACGGGTTCGAGGATCTGCTGTCGCGCGTGCGGGAGTCCGATCTCGAGGCGTTCGCACACGCCGACATCCCGTTCGAGCGTCTCGTGGAAGTGCTGAAGCCCGAGCGATCCACCGCGAGGCATCCGCTGTTCCAGGTGGTGCTCTCGTTCGAGAACATGCCGGAAACAGCCCTCGAACTGCCCGGACTGAGTGTGTCCAGCGTGCCGTTCGACCTCGACATCGCGAAGTTCGACCTCGGGCTGACTCTGCGAGAACATGTCGATGCTTCCGGAGATCCGGGCGGAGTGTCCGCGGAATTCTCTTACGCGAGTGCACTGTTCGATCACAGGACGGTCGAGCGGTTCGCGGAGCGATTCACGCGACTCGTGGACGGTATCCTCGCCGGAACCACGACACCGGTCGGGGACCTGCCCCTGCTCGGCGACGAGGAATTCGCGCAGCTCACCCGCATGCGCGGGCACGAGGTGATCACTGAACCGAAGACCCTCGCGGACTTCCTCACCATCGGTGTGACGATGGATCCCGATGCCGTAGCAGTCCGCTACGAAGGGCGCTCGATCACCTACCGCGAAATCGACGAGGCGTCGTCGAAACTCGCCCGGTTGCTCATCGGCCGTGGAATCGGAGCGGAGGACTTCGTCGCCGTCTCGTTCCCGCGTTCGTACGACATGGCGGTCACCGTCATGGCCGTCGCGAAGACCGGCGCCGCGCACATTCCGGTGGACCCGACCTATCCCGCCGAACGCGTGCGGTACATGCTGTCCGATTCCGGTGCAGCGCTGGGGATCACGTCGACGCAGTACGTCGCTGGTTTGCCCGATGACGCGGAATGGCTGCTCGTGGACGAGCCGGACTTCGTCGCGGAGGTCGACGCTCGCGCGTCCACACCCCTCAGTGACGCGGACCGCGTGCGACCCACCCACGTGCAGCAGCCCGCCTACCTGATCTACACGTCGGGTTCGACAGGGCAGCCCAAGGGCGTCGTCGTCACCCACTCGGGCCTGGCCGGCCTGAAGGACATGGTCACCGATCTGTACGGGGTGACCTCCGAATCGCGGTTCCTGCAGATCTGCTCGCCGAGCTTCGACCCGTCGGTGCTCGAGTGGATGGCAGCATTCTCGTTCGGTGCCACATTGGTCATCGTGCCGTCCACCATCATCGGTGGCCCGGACCTCGCGGAGCTGCTGCGCACCGAGCGGGTGACACATACGATCATCACGCCTGCGGTGCTCGGGACGATGGAGTCCGACGGCATCGACAGTTTCGAGGTCCTGTCGGTCGGTGGCGACGTCACCACCCCGGAACTGCTTGCGGAGTGGTCGAAGCGCACGACCTATGTCAATGCATACGGGCCGACCGAGGCCACGATCGTGTCGACGTTCGGGCAGATGGTACCGGAGCGCCCGATCACCATCGGCGAGCCCATCGTCGGGATGACCACCCTCGTGCTGGATTCACGCCTGCGGCCGGTCGCGGCAGGCATGGCAGGTGAGCTCTATGTGGCGGGTCGGGCGCTTGCCCGCGGTTACCACCGCCGTAACACCCTCACCGCTGAGCGATTCGTGCCCAACCCCTACGGCGAGCCCGGCGACCGCATGTACCGCACGGGCGACGTGGTGCGGTGGCGGGCGGTCGAGGATCGCCTCGAGCTCGAGTTCGTGGGGCGCAGCGACTTCCAGGTGAAGGTGCGCGGTTTCCGTATCGAACTCGGCGAGATCGACGCCGTGCTCTCGGCACACGGCACCGTCAACTGGGCAACCACTCTCGGTCGTTCGACTGCGTCGGGTGCGACTGTGTTGGTGTCGTATGTGTTGCCGGTCAAGGGCCGGACTGTGGATGTGGCGGGGTTGACGGAGTTCGTGGCTCGGTCGTTGCCGCCGCATATGGTGCCGTCGGCGATTGTGGTGCTCGATGAGGTGCCGTTGACGCCGGTAGGCAAGTTGGATCGTGATGCGTTGCCGGAGCCGGTGCTCGCCGAGCGTGAGTATCGCGGCGCTGCCGGTGAGGTCGAGGAGATCATTGCGGAGGT